>NZ_JBISWK010000035.1:0-66444 GCF_044462205.1 Kocuria rhizosphaericola
CGGCGAAGGAGGGGGGAGAGGGGAGGGGGATCAGGCCATCCAGCCCTCGACCACGCCCTTGCCGAAGAACACCACGAAGGCCGCCGCCACGACGTACATGAGCGGGTGGACCTCCTTGCCGCGGCCCTGCACGAGACGGATGAAGACGTAGGAGACGAAGCCCGCGCCGATGCCGTCCGCGATCGAGTAGGTGAACGGCATGACGGCGAACGTCAGGAAGGACGGCACGGACAGGCCCCAGTCGTCCCACTCGATGCGCACGACCTGCTTGGCCATCAGGAAGCCCACCACGACCATGGCCGGGGCCACCGCCTCGAACGGCACCACGTTGACCAGCGGGGTGATGAACATGGCGAGCAGGAACAGCACCCCGGTGACCACGTTGGCGAGGCCGGTGCGGGCGCCGTCGGCGATGCCGGTGGAGGACTCCACGAAGATCTGGTTGGAGGACACGGAGCCCGCGCCGCCGGCGATCGCACCCGCGGCGTCCACGAGCAGGACCTTGTCCACGTTCTGGATCTGCCCGTTGCGGCCCACGAGACCGGCCTGCTGGGAGAGCCCGACCATCGTGCCCATCGCGTCGAAGAAGATCGAGAGCAGGATGGTGAAGATCAGCAGCGCCGCGGCGAGGGCCCCGAGGCTCTGGAAGGCCTCGAGCGGGGCGGCCGAGCCCACCAGGGAGAGGTCCGGCAGCGCCACGAACGAGGCGGGGGCGGCGGGCACGACGAGCGACCACCCGGTGGGGGCGTCCACCGAGGAGCCGGAGGGGACGACCGCCTCGAGCACGTGGGCCAGGACCGTCGTGGTGACCACGGCGATCAGGATCGCGCCGCGGACGTTGCGGACGATCAGGGCCACGGTCAGGAGCAGGCCGACCACGAACGTCAGCATGGGCCAGCCCAGCAGCGTCCCGCCGTCGCCGAGCTGCACCGGCACTGTGGTGCCGGCGGCGTCCGGGATGCGGCGCACGAAGCCGGCGTTGACGAAGCCGATCAGGGCGATGAACAGGCCGATGCCCACCACGATGGCGGTCTTCAGGGACGCCGGCACGGCGTTGAACACGGCGGTGCGGAAGCCGGTGAGCACCAGGACGAACATGATCAGGCCCGCCCACACCACCAGACCCATCACCTGGGGCCACGTGAGCTCCGGGGTGGTCACGATCGTCACGGCGAGGAACGCGTTGACGCCCAGGCCGGTGGCGATCGCGAAGGGCGCGCGGGCCACGACGCCCATGAGAATGGTCAGCACACCGGCGACGAGCGCCGTCACGGCGGCGACGCGCTCACCGCCCAGGACGTTGCCGGCGCCGTCCGGGCCGTAGCCGAGGATCAGCGGGTTGAGCACCACGATGTAGCTCATCGCGATGAACGTCGCCACGCCGCCGCGGACCTCGCTCGTCACCGAGGAGCCGCGCTCGCTGATCTTGAAGAAGCGGTCCAGGCCGTTGCGCGGCGGACCGGAGGGAGTCTCGGTGGAGACGGAAGCGGAGGATGCCATGGCGGTCCTTCAGGCACTCGACGGGAGGGAGCACGACTCCACGAGGAGCGCTCCCGGGCTGACGGCGGCACCGTTGCCACCGGGACGACACTACCCGCCTGCGTCCGGGCGCGTCCCGGCCGGATCCCGCCGCGGGCCGGGCAGCGGGCCGGGCCGCGGAACCGGCGACCAGTCGGTCCCGGGGCCGGCGCCGGAACGCCGCGGATCCGGGTCCGGGAGACCGGGAGCGGGCACTGGGAGTCGGCTGGGAGGTCGTGGTCCGGCGGAACACGGGCCGGGTCGCGGCCGTTGACGTGGTCGTGGGCGCCGCACGAGCCGCGGCGCGCGCGACCACCGACGACCGCGGCCGACCGGCGGCACTGCCGGCGGCACGGCCGCATGAAGGAGCGCACCCCTCATGAGCCAGCCCTCACCGATTCCTCCCACCACCTCCGGCAACTACCGGATCCTCCGCACCGTGCCCACCTATGACGCAGCGCAGGAGATCGTCGACACGCTCTCCGACGCCGGGTTCCCCGTGGAGCACGTCCGCGTGGTCGGCACCGGCCTGCGCTCGGTCGAGCAGGTCACCGGGCGGATGACCAACGGGAAGGCCGCCCTCTACGGCATGGTCTCCGGCGCGTGGCTCGGCCTCTTCGTGGGACTGCTCCTCGGCCTCTTCGCCGTGGGCACCTGGCTGAGCGTGGTGCTCTGGGGCGTGGCCCTGGGCGCGATCTGGGGACTGGTCCTCGGACTCGTGAGCCACGCCGCGACCGGCGGGCGCCGGGACTTCCGCAGCGTCCAGGGCTTCGAGGCCGACGCCTACGACGTCCTGGTCGACGCCGAGCACGTCGACGACGCCGCGGCGCGTCTCGCCGGTGAGGGCCCCAAGGCCTGAGCCTCGTCGGCGCGGCGCGGCGCGGCACGGCTGCCCGGGTCCCGGTCCGTCCTGCCCCGGGTGGACCGGGGCCCGGCCCCCTTGCACAAGCCGGCCATCGTGTCCACCCCTGTGTCCCGTCACGACGGTTCATGGCGGTTTGTGACGACGGGCGTGACTGTCCGGCGCCGCCCGCGAACAATCGACGGCATGACACAGACGACGCGCGCGCCGCGCGCTGCCCGGAAGCCGAAGCCCGAGGGGCAGTGGAAGGTCGACGGCCGGGATCCCCTGAACCCCAACGAGGTCTTCAAGCAGGCCGACGACGGGCTCAACGTGCGCACCCGGATCGAGGAGGTCTACTCCAAGCACGGCTTCGCCTCGATCGACCCCCAGGACCTGCACGGACGCTTCCGCTGGTGGGGTCTCTACACCCAGCGCCGCCCGGGCATCGACGGCGGGAAGACGGCATCCCTGTCCGACGCCGAGCTCGAGGACGAGTACTTCATGATGCGCGTCCGGCTGGACGGCGGGGCCCTCACCCGCGAGCAGCTGCGCGTGCTCGGCCAGATCTCCGCGGACTTCGCGCGGGACTCGGCCGACATCACGGACCGGCAGAACATCCAGTACCACTGGATCCGCGTGGAGGACGTCCCGGAGATCTGGCGCCGGCTCGAGGACGCGGGCCTGGACACGATCGAGGCCTGCGGGGACGTCCCCCGCGTCATCCTGGGCTCCCCGCTCGCCGGGATCGCCGAGGACGAGATCATCGACCCCACCCCGGTCATCGAGCGGATCAAGTCCACGTACATCGGCTCCCCGGAGTTCTCGAACCTGCCGCGCAAGTACAAGACCGCGATCACCGGCCACCCGTCCCTCGACGTGGTGCACGAGATCAACGACTGCGCGTTCGTGGGCGTGGTCCACCCCGAGCTCGGACCCGGCTACGACCTCTGGGTCGGCGGCGCGCTGTCCGTGGTGCCGTTCCTCGGCAAGCGCCTGGGCGCCTTCGTGACCGAGGAGCAGGCCCCCGAGGTGTGGAAGGGCGTCACCTCCATCTTCCGCGACTACGGCTACCGGCGGCTGCGCAACCGCGCCCGCCTGAAGTTCCTGGTCCAGGACTGGGGCCCCGAGAAGTTCCGGCAGGTGCTCCAGGACGAGTACCTGGGCTACGAGCTGGCCGACGGCCCGGCGCCGGAGAAGTCCGCCTCCCCCGGTGACCACATCGGCGTGCACCGGCAGAAGGACGGCCGGTTCTACATCGGCGTGGCCCCGCGCGTGGGCCGCGTCTCCGGGGCGAAGCTGCTGGCCCTGGCCGAGGTGATGGCGAAGTACGGCACCGACCGGCTGCGCACCACCCCGCACCAGAAGCTCGTGCTGCTGGACATCGAGGAGGCCGACGTCGAGGACGTCGTCGCCGACCTCGACGCCCTCGACCTGCAGGCGCGGCCCTCCGCGTTCCGCCGGTCCACGGTGGCCTGCACCGGCATCGAGTACTGCAAGCTCGCGATCGTCGAGACCAAGCAGACGGCCTCGGACACCATCGACGAGCTCGAGCGCCGGCTCGCCGACGTGGAGCTGCCCCACCCCCTCGCCATGCACGTCAACGGCTGCCCCAACTCGTGCGCCCGCATCCAGACCGCGGACATCGGGCTCAAGGGCCAGCTTCTGCCCACCGAGGACGGCGGGCAGAAGCCCGGCTACCAGGTCCACCTGGGCGGCGGGCTCGCGGCCGACGACCGCGCGGAGGCCGGCCTGGGCCGCACCGTGCGCGGCCTGAAGGTCTTTCAGGACGACCTGGCGGACTACGTCGAGCGACTGGTCCGCCGGTTCCTCGCCCAGCGCACCGGCGAGGAGACCTTTGCCGAATGGACCCTCCGGGTCGAGGAGAGTGAACTCGTATGACCGGCACCGACACGGGCACCCGCCCCGTCCTGCGCGACGAGCAGCAGCTGCGTGACCTCGCGGCGGCCGGTGCCGCCGCGCTGCACGCCGAGCTCGACGCCGAGGGCAGGGTCCCGGCCGAGGGCGAGGCCTCCACGGAGGAGGCGATCCGCTGGGTCGCGGAGAACTTCGACCTGCGCAACGCCACCGTGGCCTGCTCGATGGCCGACGCCGTGCTCCCGGCCCTGGTCGCCGAGCAGCTGCCCGGCGTGGACGTGCTCTTCCTCGAGACCGGCTACCACTTCCCGGAGACCATCGGCACCCGGGACGCCGTGGCGCACATGCTCGACATCACCGTGGTCGACGCCCTGCCGGAGCTGACCGTGGCCGAGCAGGACGAGAAGCACGGCAAGGACCTCTTCGCCCGGGACCCCGGCCTGTGCTGCGCGATCCGCAAGGTGGAGCCGCTCAAGAAGTCCCTGGCGGGCTACGAGGTGTGGTTCACCGGCGTGCGCCGGGACGAGTCCTGGACCCGCACCAACGCCCCGATGGTCACCTTCGACGAGACCCACAAACTGGTCAAGGTCAACCCCATGGTGCGCTGGACCCTCGACGAGCTGGTCGAGTGGTCGCAGGACCACGGCGTGCCGACGAACCCGCTGATGGCGGAGGGCTACCTCTCCATCGGCTGCGCCCCGTGCACGCGGCCCACCGCCCCGGGCGAGGACCCGCGCGCGGGCCGCTGGGCCGGCAACGACAAGATCGAGTGCGGGATCCACCTGTGAGCGCACCAACGACGACGGAGGCGAACGTGACCACCCCGACCACCGCCCCGGCCCCTGCGGACGCCGGCGTGCACAGCAGCCTCGACGCGCTCGAGGCCGAGTCCATCCACATCCTGCGCGAGGTCGTGGCGGAGTTCGACCGCCCGGCCATGCTGTTCTCCGGCGGCAAGGACTCGGTGGTCATGCTGCACCTGGCCGCCAAGGCCTTCTGGCCCGGGCGGATCCCCTTCCCCGTGCTGCACGTGGACACCGGACACAACTTCGAGGAGGTTTTGGACTTCCGGGACCGCACCGTGGAGCGGCTCGGCCTGCGGCTGGTCGTGGCGAGCGTGCAGGACTACCTCGACGACGGCCGGCTGCTCGAGCGCGCCGACGGCACCCGCAACCCGCTGCAGACCCTCCCGCTGCTGGACGCCATCGCCGACCACAAGTTCGACGCCGTGTTCGGCGGCGGCCGCCGCGACGAGGACAAGGCCCGCGCGAAGGAGCGGATCCTGTCCCTGCGCGACGAGTTCGGGCAGTGGGACCCCCGCAACCAGCGCCCCGAGCTGTGGAACCTCTACAACGGCCGGCACACCCCCGGCCAGCACGTGCGGGCGTTCCCCATCAGCAACTGGACCGAGCTGGACATCTGGCGCTACATCGAGCGCGAGAACATCGAGCTGCCGCCCATCTACTACGCCCACGAGCGGGACGTCTTCCGCCGGGACGGGATGTGGATGGCCGTGGGCGAGTTCTCGGCGCCGACCGAGGCCGAGACCGTGGAGCGGCAGACCGTGCGCTACCGCACCGTGGGGGACATGTCCTGCACCGGCGCCGTGCTCTCCGGGGCACGGACCGTGGCCGACGTGGTGGCCGAGGTCGCCGTGTCCACGCTCACCGAGCGCGGGGCCACCCGCGCGGACGACAGGATCTCCGAGGCCGCCATGGAGGACCGCAAGAAGGACGGGTACTTCTAGACATGACTTCCCCCAGCACCGCGACCGTGCACGCCCCCGCGGCCGCGCACGTCCCCACGATCGACCCCGGCTCGCTGTTCCGCTTCGCGACCGCCGGCTCGGTCGACGACGGCAAGTCCACCCTGGTGGGCCGGCTGCTGCACGACGCCAAGGCGATCCTCGCCGACCAGCTCGAGGCAGTGGGCCGCACCTCCGCCGAGCGAGGCTTCGGCGGCGGGACGGGCCGGCTCGACCTCGCCCTGCTCACCGACGGCCTGCGCGCCGAGCGGGAGCAGGGGATCACCATCGACGTGGCCTACCGCTACTTCGCCACGGACCGCCGCTCCTTCATCCTCGCCGACTGCCCCGGCCACGTGCAGTACACGAAGAACACCGTCACCGGCGCCTCGACGGCCGACGCGGTCGTGCTGCTCGTGGACGCCCGGCACGGCGTGGTCGAGCAGACCCGCCGCCACCTGGCCGTCGTGTCGCTGCTGCGCGTGCCGCACGTGGTGGTCGCCGTGAACAAGATCGACCTCGTCGACTACGACCAGGAGGTCTTCGACCGGGTCGCGGCGGACGCCACCGCCGTCGCCGCCCGGCTGGGGGTCGAGGACGTGCACGTGGTGCCCGTCTCCGCCCTCGAGGGCGACAACGTGGTGGAGCCCTCCGCACGGACCCCCTGGTACTCCGGGCGGCCGCTGCTGCGGGTGCTCGAGGAGCTGCCCACGGTGGACGAGTCCGGCCGCGGCACCGCACGCCCCTTCCGCTTCCCCGTCCAGTACGTCATCCGCCCGCAGGGCGGCACGGCGCCGGGCGCCGACGCCGAGCAGCTGCGGGACTACCGCGGCTACGCGGGCCAGATCGCCTCGGGCACCGTCGCGGTCGGGGACGAGGTTGTGGTCCTGCCCGCGGGCCGGCGCACCACGGTCACCGGCATCGACGTGGCGGGAACGGCGCCCGCCCCGGGCGCGCCCCTGCCCGGCGAGCAGCTGACGGAGGCCGCGGCGCCGCTGTCCGTGACCCTGCGGCTGGCCGACGACATCGACATCGCCCGGGGCGACCTCGTCGCGAGTGCCGACGACGAGCTGCCGGAGCCCGTCCGGGACCTCGTCGCCTCCGTGGCGTGGCTCGGCGAGCGGCCCCTGCAGCCCCGCGCCCGCGTGCTCGTCAAGCACGGCGCGGCCACGGTCCAGGCCATGGTCCAGGAGCTCGAGGGACGGCTGGACCTCGAGGAGCTCGTGCTGCGGGACGCGGCGACCCTCGAGCTCAACGACATCGGACGGGTCCGGCTCCGGCTGGCCTCCCCGCTGCCCGTCGACGCCTACGACCGGCTGCGCCGCACCGGCGCCTTCCTGGTCGTCGACCCGGCCACGGGCAACACGCTCGCCGCCGGGCTCGTGCGGGACGCCTGAGGTGGGCCGGCAGCAGCCGCTGGACCTCGCCACGGTGACGGCGGGACGCGGCGGCCGTCCCGCCGCGTCCCGCCGTCGCCCCGGCTGGCCGCTGGTGCTGACCGCTCTCGCGCTCCTGACGGCCCTCACGGCGGCAGCCACGTGGCTGCGCGCCGACGGGACCTTCGAGGCGTGGGAACAGGCCTCGGTCGAGACCTCCGACGCCGCCGAGCTGCGGCTGGGCTACTTCGGCAACCTCACGCACGGGCCCGCCCTGGTGGGACTGCAGGAGGACCTCTTCGCCGAGGAGCTCGGGAGCACCGGGCTCTCCCCGCAGGTGTTCACCAGCGGACCCACCGCCGTGGAGGCCATGAACGCCGGGACCCTGGACGCCGCGTTCGTGGGCCCCAGCCCGGCGATCAACTCCTACGCGCAGTCCGGCGGGGAGTCCCTCGCGATCGTGGCGGGCGCGGCCTCCGGCGGCGCGCAGTTCGTGGTGACCGGCGACGTCGCGGGCGAGGACGACCTCGCCGGGCGCACCCTGGCGACCCCCGAGTTCGGGGGCACCCAGGACGTGGCCCTGCGCACGTGGCTCGCCGGGCAGGGCTACACGGTGGACGGCGACGGGGAACGCTCCGTCGCGATCACCCCCATGCCCAGCGGGCAGTCCCTGCAGATGCTGCGGCAGGGCCAGATCGACGGCGGCTGGCTGCCGCAGCCCTGGGCCACCCGCGCCGTCCAGGAGGAGGGCGCCCGCGTCCTCGTGGACGAGCGGGACCTGTGGGAGGAGGGCCGGTTCCCCACCACGGTGCTCGTGGTCCGCCAGGACTACCTCGAGCGGCACCCGCAGACCGTGGAACGGCTCGTCCGCGGCCTGCAGCGCTCCGTGGACTGGCTCGGCGCCCGCGAGGACGACCCCGTGGAGGTGGCCGGCACGCTCAACGCCGGGCTCGTGGAGGCCGGCACCGAGGCCCTGCCGCAGACCACGGTGCTGGACGCCCTGCAGTCCCTCGAGTGGACGCTCGATCCGCTGACCGGGACCTATCCCGCGCTGCTCGCCGACGGCGTCGCGGCCGGAACCACCCAGGACGCCTCGCTCGAGGGGCTCGTGGACGAGCGGTTCCTGGCGCAGGTGCGCCCGTCCGCCCCGGCAGGGGAGGAGGCGCCGTGACGGCGATCCGGCTCGAGGGCCTGAGCAAGAGCTTCGGCCCGGTGGACGGCCCGGTCCTGGAGGACGTGGACCTGGAGGTGGAGCGGGGCCAGTTCGTGGCGCTGCTCGGCGCCTCCGGCTGCGGCAAGTCCACGCTGCTCAACATCGTGGCGGGGCTCGAGGAGCCGACCGGCGGCTCCGTGACCGTCCCGGCCGAGGGCGCGGCCCTCATGTTCCAGGACGCCGCCCTCTTCCCGTGGCTGAGCGCGCGCCGCAACGTGGAGCTGGCCCTCGAGCTGCGCGGCATGCCGCGGGCCGAGCGCCCGGGGCGGGCGCGCGAGCTGCTCGAGCTCGTCCGGCTCGGCCACGCCGGGGACAAGCGCCCGCACGAGCTCTCCGGCGGCATGCGCCAGCGCGTGGCCCTGGCCCGGGCGCTCGCCCAGGAGCGGGAGGTGCTGCTGATGGACGAGCCGTTCTCCGCCCTGGACGCCATCACCCGGGACCTGCTGCACGAGGAGCTGCTGCGGATCTGGGGGGCCACCGGCCGCACGATCGTGTTCATCACGCACAACGTCGGCGAGGCCGTGCGCCTGGGCCAGCGGGTGCTGCTCATGTCCTCCCGCCCGGGACGGATCGTCCAGGAGTGGGACACCCGTCCCTGGAAGGACCCCGACGCCTACGGCTTCGAGGGCAACGCCCAGTCGCTCGACGACACCCTCGGGGAACTGACCCGCACGATCACCGCACGACTCCGGGAGGAGATCAGCCGCCATGCCGCCTGAGACCGCCGCACCCGCCGTCCCGGCCCCGCCCGCCGTGGCGCGCCCCGCCGTCGCGCCCTCGCCGGCCCCGGCCGGCGCCCGCCCGAGCCCGGCCGGCGACGAGCTCGCGGGACTCGACGCCCTGCAGACCGAGCGCACCCGCCGCACGTCGGGGGCCGAGGTGCTGCGCACCAAGGTGGCCCCGCCCCTGGTGGCCCTCCTGTTCGCCCTGCTGCTGTGGCAGCTGCTCGTCGCCGTCCTCGGGCCCCGCCCGGACGTGGTGCCGGGCCCGCTCGACGTCGCCCGCCAGGTCGCGGTGCTGCTGTCCGACGGCACGGTCCTGGGCGCGCTGGGCACGAGTCTGTGGCGGGGGGTCAGCGGGTTCCTGATCGCGGTGGCCGTCGCCACGCCGCTGGGGCTGCTCGTGGCGCAGTGGCAGGGACTGCGCAACGCCGTCGGCCCGCTCATCTCCGGGCTGCAGGTGCTGCCCTCCGTGGCGTGGGTGCCCGCCGCGATCATCTGGTTCGGGCTCTCCGACGCCACCGTGTACTTCGTGGTGCTCATGGGCGCGGTGCCCTCCATCGTCAACGGGATGCTCGCCGGCGTGGACCAGATCCCGCCGCAGCTGCGCCGCGCCGGGCACGTGCTCGGGGCGTCGGGCTGGACGATGGCGAGCCGGATCGTGCTGCCCGCGGCCCTGCCCGGCTACGTCGCCGGCCTCAAGCAGGGCTGGGCGTTCTCGTGGCGCTCCCTCATGGGCGCCGAGCTCATCGCGATCGGCGGCTCCATCGGCTTCGGCCTCGGCTCCCTGCTCGCCCAGGGCCGGACCGTGTCGAACATGGCCGTGGTGATGGTCGCGGTGCTCGCGATCCTCGCCGTCGGCATCCTCGTGGAGCTGCTGTTCTTCAACCCCGTGGAACGGCGCCTCCTGCGCGGGCGGGGGCTTCTCGGCCACCGGTCGTGAGGCTTCTCGCCCAGGAGATTCTGCGCCGGATTCACTACCCTTGAACCCGATCTACGATGCGTGCGGTGGACACCGTGCGCGCAATCGAAAGGAAGCCACGTGGCTGACACCACCACCCGCCCCCTGCGCGTCGCCGTGATCGGCGCCGGCCCGGCCGGCATCTACGCCGCGGACATGCTGACCAAGTCCGAGCCCGTCAAGAACGGGGAGCTCGAGGTCAGCATCGACCTGTTCGACCGCTACCCGACCCCCTTCGGCCTCATCCGCTACGGCGTGGCCCCCGACCACCCCCGCATCAAGGGCATCATCACCGCGCTGCGCGCCATCATGGGCCGCGGCGACATCCGCTTCTTCGGCAACGTGGAGTTCGGCCGGGACCTGACCCTGGCGGACTTCGGTGCCCACTACGACGCCGTGATCTTCGCGACCGGAGCCGTCTACGACGCCCCGCTGAACATCCCCGGCAACGACCTGAAGGGCGTGCACGGCGCCGCCGAGTTCGTGGCCTGGTACGACGGCCACCCGGACTTCCCGCGCACCTGGCCGCTCGAGGCCCGCGAGATCGCCGTCATCGGCAACGGCAACGTGGCCCTGGACGTCGCCCGGGTGCTCTCCAAGCACGCCGACGACATGCTCGTCACCGAGATCCCCGGCAACGTCTACCAGGGGCTCAAGGCGTCCCCGGTCACGGACGTGCACATCTTCGGCCGCCGCGGCCCCGCCCAGGTGAAGTTCACGCCCCTCGAGCTGCGCGAGCTCGCCAAGTCGCGGGACGTCGACATCGTGGTCTACGACGAGGACTTCGTCTACGACGAGGGCTCCGAGCAGGCGATCGCGGAGAACAACCAGGTCAAGGTCATGGTCAAGACGCTCGAGAAGTGGCGGGCCGACGACTCCCCGAAGACGGCCTCCCGCCGGCTGCACCTGCACTTCCTGCAGAGCCCCCGCGAGGTGCTCGGGGAGGACGGCCAGGTCAAGGGTCTGCGCATGGAGCGGACGCGGCTCAACGGCGACGGCTCCGTGTCCGGGACCGGCGAGCACGTCGACTACCCGGTGCAGGCCGTCTACCACGCGGTGGGCTACCTGGGCTCCCGGCTGCCCGAGCTGCCGTTCGACGACGGCCGTGGCGTGATCCCCAACGCGGAGGGCCGCGTCCTGGCCGAGGACGGCACCGTGCTGCACGGCCTCTACGCGACCGGGTGGATCAAGCGCGGGCCGGTGGGCCTGATCGGTGCCACCAAGTCCGACGCCCTCGAGACGGTCACCCACCTCCTGGAGGACCGTCCGGTGCTGCCGGGCGCCACCCGCCCGGATCCCGAGTCCGTCAACGACGTGCTCGAGGCCCGCGGCGTCGAGTACACCACCTGGGAGGGCTGGCTGGCCCTCGACGAGTACGAGCAGGGCCTCGGCCAGTCCTCCCACGACGCCGAGGGCAACCCGCGCGAGCGCGTCAAGGTGGTCGAGCGGGAGGAGATGGTCAGCGTCTCCCGCGAGGGCGTGGCGGAGCCGGTCTCCTCGCCCGTCTGATCCGCCGTTCCCGGGCCGCGAGGGGCCGCGTCCTGCCGGGCGCGGCCCCTCGCCGTCCTCCCGGCCGCGCCGGGGCCGGGCCTACAGGCCCAGCAGTCCGCGGACGTGGTCGTTGAGGAACACCCCGTCCGGGTCCACCGACGCCCGGACGTCCAGGAAGTCCTGGAACCGGGGGTACACCGAGTGCAGGTGCTCCGCGTCCTGCGTGTGCACGGTGCCCCAGTGCGGGCGGCCGCCGTGGGCCACGAAGATCTCCTCGGCCGCGGCGAAGACCTTCGGGTCGTACCTCCGCCAGTACTGCCGCAGCGCGATCCAGCCGGTCTCGCGGCCGTGGGCGGGGGAGAGCCAGGCGTCCTCCGCCGCGGAGCAGCGCACGTCCACCGGGAGCGAGAACGAGTAGTCGCGGCGCTCGATGAGCGTCTGCAGCTCCCGGAAGGCCACGACGAGCTCCTCGACGGGCAGCGCGTACTCGGAGGAGACGAACCGGGTCCGGCGCGGCACGGTGAACACCCGGAAGGAGAGGTCGCTGTACTGCCGCGGGCTGTTCGTGAGGGCGTCGAGGCGGTTGAGCCCCGGCGTGGAGCGCGGCAGGACGGTGGCCAGCTGGTGCAGTCCCGCGGTGAGGGTGTTGCGCAGCAGGGCGTCGTCGAGCCGGCGCACGGTGCGGGCCACTGGGGAGCCGGGCCGCGTGTAGGCGTCCGGGAGCTTGTGCAGGCGCGTGAGGATCCGGGTCTGGGCGGTGGCGGTGCCCGGGGTCCAGAAGAACTCGAAGTGGTCGGCCCCGGACATCCGGCTGCCCAGCGTGTCCACGAGCTGGCCGAGGGGCTCCTTGATCTCCGCCGCGTGCAGCCGGAACGTCGGCTCGCACTCCAGGGTGACGCTCGCGACGACCCCCACGGCGCCCAGGCCCACGCGCGCGGCTTGGAACAGCTCAGGGCGCTGCTCGGCGGAGCACTCCACCAGCTCCCCGTCGGCCGTGACCAGGCTCAGGGCGACCACCTGCTGGGACAGGGAGCCGAAGGCCAGGCCGGTGCCGTGGGTGCCGGTCGAGATGGCGCCGGCGACCGTCTGCCAGTCGCTGTCCGGCAGGTTGGTCACGGCCAGCCCGTGGGCGTCCAGCTCCTGGTTCAGGGCGCGGATCGTGGTGCCCGCCAGGACCGTGACCCGGAGGTTGTCCTTGTCCACGGCCGGCAACCCGGACAGTCCGGAGAGATCGAGCATGACGTCGGGGGCGAGCGACAGCGCCGAGAAGCTGCACCCTGAGCCCACCGCGCGCACACCCAGTCCGCGGCGCACGGCGGCGGCGACGCCCTCCGCGAGCTCCGGGACCGAGGCGGGGCGCAGCACGTGACGGGGGGTGACGGAGTGCGTCCTGCCCCATGTGGCCCACTCCTCCGTCCCGGTCTCGCCGGGCAGGGCGTCGGGCAACGAGACCTCGCTCATCGGCGGGACCGTCCTTCCTCGCAGGCAGCTGCACAGTGCGCCCTCATCCTCTCATCCCGGGGGCCGCTACGGTGCCCCGCGAAGCACCGGCCGCCGCCCCGCCGCGCGTACCATCGGAGGCGAAGCCCGCGGCGGGGCCGGAGCGCCGCGGACCGAGGACGCGCACAGGAGGCAGCACCATGACCGACCACCCGTCACGGGACAGGGAGCGCGAGGAGCCGCACGAGACCACCCTGGGCGAGGAGGCGGTGCGCCACCGCGTCCCGTCGGGCGGTGGGCAGAGCCGGTCCCTCGACGCCACGGGGGAGGTCGTCGTGGGCATCGACGGGTCCGAGCAGAGTCTCGGGGCCCTGCGGTGGGCGGCCCGGGAGGCGCGACGCCGCGGCCGCCCGGTGCGGCTGGTCACCGCGTACAGCCTGCCCGTGTTCTCCGGCTCGGGGTTCGACACCGGCTACGCCACCGTGGACGAGGCCGCCCTCACCCAGGGCGTCGAGGAGCTGCTGAACCACGCCGCGGACCAGGTCCGCGACGTGGGGGTCGAGCTGCGGGCGACCGTCGAGACGGGGGATCCCTCCGGCGCCCTGCTCGAACTGAGCCGCACGGCGGAGCTGCTGGTCCTCGGCTCCCGCGGCCGGGGCGGCCTGCTGGGCCGGCTGCTCGGCACCGTCTCGACGGCCGTGCCGGCGCACGCGAGGTGCCCCACGGGCGTGGTTCCCCTGCCGTGGGCGCAGGAGCACCTGGGCGCGGCGGAGCTCACGAGCACCCGGGCCCTCGTGGACCGCGTGGTCGTCGGCTCGGACGGCTCCGCCCAGGCCCGCACGGCCATGCTCTACGCCGCGGAGGAGGCGCGCCTGCTCGGCGTTCCGCTGACGGTGCTGTGCGCGCTCCCGCCCGTGAGCGGGGCGCTCGCGTGGATGCCCACGGCGGTGGACTTCGAGATGATGTACGAGGACGTCGCACGGGCGCTGAACGGCGGCGTCGCCTGGCTCGAGAGCTGGTTCCCGGACCTGGAGATCGGCTCCGAGCTCGCGGACGGGGCGCCGGTGCAGGCGCTGGTCGAGCAGACGCGGCGCAACGGCCTGGTCGTGATGGGCACGCGCGGCCGGGGCGGTTTCGCCGGGATGCTCCTGGGCTCCACGTCGCAGGGCGTGCTGCACAACGCCGCCGGACCCGTGCTGATCGTCCCGGACAGCTACGACGAGCGGATCGAGACCCGCAAGGACTTCGACTCCGACGACATCCGCCCCTGGGACGCCTGAGCGGACCGGCTCAGCCCCAGCCGAGCTCGTGCAGGCGGTCGTCGTCGATGCCGAAGTGGTGGGCGACCTCGTGGATGACGGTGACCGTGATCTCCTCCACGAGCTCCTCGCGCTCCGCGCACATGCGCTGCAGCGGTCCCCGGTAGACGAAGATCCGGTCCGGCAGGGAGCCGGCGCCCCACCCGCCGTCCCGGGCGGTGAGGGGCACGCCCTCGTAGAGGCCGAGCAGCTCCGGGGAGTGCTCCGGCGGCTCCTCCTCGACGAGGATCACCACGTTGTCCATCGCCCGGAACAGGGGGTCCGGGATCAGGTCGATGGCGTCGTCGACGGCGCCGTCGAACTCCTTGCGGGTCATCTCCATCACCCTCCCATTCCTACCGCACGAGCCCGTGCGGCCGCTGGGTCCCGGCGGCCGGCCGGGAATTGTGCGGACTCCGCGCGAGCCTCTAAGCTGTACTCGGTTTCCCCCGTGTCACGGTCCTCGGTCGCCGAGGTCGTGGCCGTCGACGCGGGTGTTCTGGCCCCCATCGTCTAGTGGCCTAGGACACCGCCCTTTCACGGCGGCGACACGGGTTCGAATCCCGTTGGGGGTACGCGAGCGGAGGGTTCTCCCACCGATTTGCACAACCGCCGAGGAATGCTGGTAAGATCAATCCTCGTTGGAAACAGCAAGGCCCTGTAGCGCAGTTGGTTAGCGTGCCGCCCTGTCACGGCGGAGGTCGCGGG
This sequence comes from Kocuria rhizosphaericola, assembly GCF_044462205.1. Taxonomy (NCBI): domain Bacteria; kingdom Bacillati; phylum Actinomycetota; class Actinomycetes; order Micrococcales; family Micrococcaceae; genus Kocuria; species Kocuria rhizosphaericola. The sequence continues at coordinate 15,188 of NZ_JBISWK010000035.1, forward strand.
TTCAAGTCCCGTCAGGGTCGCTCAGACGGCGTTCATCGACAAGATGCGGCGCCGTCGCGGCATATCCGCTGCGGATGTGCCGGGGCTCTGTAGCTCAGTTGGTAGAGCGTACGACTGAAAATCGTAAGGTCACCGGATCGACGCCGGTCGGAGCCACCGCAGAAACCGCCGGTCCCCACGTGGGGGCCGGCGGTTTCCGCGTGCCGTGGTGCTGCCGGCTGCCAGCGGACACCGAGGTTCGCTCCCTACCCTGGGAGCCGTGATCCGGTACCCCCGTCGACCGAGCCCCCGCGGGGCAGCAGTGGCCGCGCTGGCCGCGCTGTGCCTGCTGGCGCTCACGGGCTGCGGCGCCGGCCAGCAGCCGCCCGGGCTCGTCCTCGAGACCACGACGGGCTCACCCTCACCGGTGCCCTCCGGGACCTCCCCGGAGCCGGAGACCTGCTTCGACGTGGCGAGCGCCTACACCGCGCTGACCCTCGTGCCGCTGTCCGGCGACGAGCCGGACCCCCACTTCCACCCGGGGGACGCGGCCGCCTCCGTGCGGGAGCTCGTCCCCCGACTGCCCTCCGAGCTGCGCCCCGCGTTCGCCGACGCCGTGGCGGCCCTGGAGGCCGCAGGAGCCTCCGTGCAGCCCGCCGAGCTGGCCCAGCTGCAGCGGACGCTGGTGCCGGTCGACGACTGGCTGCGCCGGGCCTGCACGGAACCCACCCCCTCGGGATGACCAGCGCCCTGCCTACACTGGGGGCGGGCCGCCCGCCCGGGGGCCCGCGACGGAGGGAGCTGACATGACCGAGCAGGCAGGCGAGCAGGAGCCGGGTCGCGAGCCCGTCGACGACCAGCGTGAGGACGGCGTGGTCATCGAGCCGGGTGCAGAGCTCGACCGCGACCTGGAGCAGCAGGGGCTGGACCCCGAACAGGCCCCGGACGAGCAGGAACGTCCCTGATCGAGCTCGTCCGCCGAGCCGTCCGGGAGAGGCGGTTCACGCCAGGCGCCACCACACCGCCCGCTCGGGCTGCAGGGCGCCGTCCAGCACGGCGTCCTGACGGCTGAGCACGAGCGGCTCTCCCGCGGGCAGGGGGACCGGGGCGCCGCCCAGGTTGGCCGCCACGAGGACCCGCTCCCCGGTGCCGGTGGTGTTCACGAAGGAGAGCAGGCCCGTCGCGGCGTCGTGCGTGGCGTGCCACGCGAAGGTGCCGCGGCCGAGGCCGAGCTCCCGGCGCACCCGCAGCGCCGTGCGGTACACCGTGTGCGTGGAGTCCGGGCCCCCCACCTGCCGGTCCGCCGCGAGCTCCGCGAAGGATTCCGGCTGCGGCAGCCACGGATCGGGACCGAAGCCGTGGCCGGGCTCTCCCGCGGCCCAGGGCAGCGGGACGCGGCAGCCGTCGCGGCCGATCTCCTCGCCCCGCGTCCGGGCGAACGCCGGGTCCTGGCGCAGCTCCGCGGGCAGGCGCGTGTGCTCGGGCAGGCCCAGCTCGTCCCCCTGGTACAGGTAGGCGGAGCCGGGCAGGGCGAGCTCCACCAGGGCGGCGGCGCGGCCGCGGGCGAGACCCTGCGCGTGGTCCGGCTGCTCGCCCTCCGCGTCGATCCCCTTCGGGTAGGCGATCGGGTCGGCGAGACCGAAGCGGGACACGTGCCGGACGGTGTCGTGGTTGGACAGCACCCAGGTGGTGGGAGCGCCGACCTTCGCCGACTCCGCCAGGGAGTCCTCGATGGCCCGGGACATCCGGGCCCAGTCCCACCCGGCCACCAGGAAGTCGAAGTTGAACGCCTGGTGCATCTCGTCGGAGCGGACGTACATCGCCAGCCGGTGCGCCGGCTCGACCCACGCCTCGGCCACCATCATCCGGTCGCCCTCGTACTCGGCCAGCACCCGGTGCCAGTCGCGGTAGACCTCGTGCACGCCGTCCTGGTCGAAGTAGGGGCTGCCGGTGTTCATGGGGGTGTCCGGCTCGTCGTGCTCCCGCGCGTCGTGCTCGCCCTCCACCATGTGCACCTGGCGGTCCCAGTCGGGCAGGCCCTCGGCCTTGACCAGGCCGTGGGCCACGTCCACGCGGAAGCCGTCCGCGCCCCGGTCCAGCCAGAAGCGCAGGACGGAGCGGAACTCCTCCCAGACCTCGGGGTTCTCCCAGTTGAGGTCCGGCTGGGTGCTGTCGAACAGGTGCAGGTACCACTGCCCGTCCGGCAGGCGGGTCCACGCCTCGCCGCCGAACACGGAGCGCCAGTTGTTCGGCGGCAGCTCGCCGTGCTCGCCCCGGCCGTCCCGGAACATGTACCGGTCCCGCTCGGGGCTGCCGGGCCCGGCGGACACGGCGGCCCGGAACCACTCGTGCTCGCTCGAGGTGTGGTTGGGCACCAGGTCCACGATCAGCCGCATCCCGAGCTCCGCCATCCGGGCGCGCATCCGGTCGAAGTCCTCGAGGGTGCCGAAGCGGGGGTCGATGTCCCGGTAGTCGGAGACGTCGTAGCCGGCGTCGTGCTGCGGCGAGACGTAGAACGGGGACAGCCACAGGGCGTCCACGCCGAGGTCCGCGAGGTAGTCGAGGCGGTCGACCACGCCGGGCAGGTCGCCCAGGCCGTCACCGTTGGAGTCGTTGAAGGAGCGGGGATAGATCTGGTAGATCACCGCGGAGCGCCACCACGGGTCGGCGTCGGTCGTGGGGGGCTGGCTGACCTGCTGCGTCATGGGTTCTTCCTCGGGGGACGTCCGGTGCGGGAGGGGGGCGTCCCCAACCTAGTCAGTCCCCGGGCGCGGTGTCACGGCCGCCCGTCCGGCGTGCCGCCGGCGGAAGCCCGACCCGCCGATGCCTCGTAGGGCGGCGCCTGGACAGGCAGGGCCTCGAGGGGCGGTGCCTGGACGGGCGGTGCCTGGACGGGCGGTGCCTGGACGAGCGGTGCCTGACCGGTCGCGGTCGGCCGGTGGTCGCCGACGTTGGCGGGGGCGAGGGCCAGGACGACCAGCGCGGCGGCGATGACGGCCAGCCCGGTCCAGCCGGCGGCCGTCAGCCGTTCGCCCACGACGACGACGGCCAGGACCGCGGCCACGGCCGGTTCGGTCAGGGTGAGGGTGGTCGCCGTGCTCGGGCGCACCCGTGTGAGCCCGACGCCGAAGAGGAAGTACCCGAGGAACATCGGCACCAGGGCCATGTACGCCGCCACGGCGAACGACTGCGCCGAGGCCAGCAGGGGCGCCCCCGTGACGGCGAGGACGGGGAGCAGGAGCGCCCCGCCGGCCCCGAAGACGGCGCCCATCGAGGCCGCGCGCCCCACCCCGTGGCCCATCAGCCGGTGGACCACCCACGAGTACAGCGCGTAGGTCGCCCCGGCCACCAGCCCGAGCCCGATGCCGGCGGCGGTGTCCGTGGCCGAGACCTCGGAACCGCCCGCCCTGGACAGGCACAGCAGGGTGCTGCCGAGGACGCCCAGGGACGCGGCCAGCATCCACCACCGGCTCAGCGGCTTCCGCTCGAGCACGAGCTCCAGCAGGCCCGAGGCCAGCGGCGCGGAGGCCAGGGAGACCACGGTGCCGATCGCGACGCCGCCCAGGTGCATCGAGCTGTAGAACGTCAGCGGATAGACGGCCACCGCCACGGCCCCGGCCGCCACCAGCCCCGCGTGCGTGCGCAGCGCCCGCCGCGAGCGGCGCAGCGCGGGCAGGGCGATCGCCGCCTGCAGCAGCCCGCCCACCCCCAGGGCCGCGGCCCCGATCGCCAGCGGTCCTGCGCCGGGGGCGAAGGTCGCCGCGGTCCCGGTCGTGCCCCACAGCACCGAGGTGAGCAGGATCGCGGCGACGCCGGCGTGCTGCCCGGTGCGGCTCACCGTGCGGCCGGAACGTCGGCGGCCGTCGCGCGGGCGGAGCAGCGCGGCCGGGCCGGGGTCGGCGAGGGTGCGGTCATGGACGGCTCCTGTCGGTCGACAGCCCAATCTACCCAGGTCCGCCGGCGGGTGCTGCCGGGTCCCGTGCGGTGGGCCGGCAGGGAACGGGATGACCGGGCCGGGGGCACCACTGACGCCCCCGGTGAGCGGGCGTGGTAGAAGGAGACCATGATCGCCTCCCCGCCCACGTTCAGCCCTCCCTGTGGTCCGGTGTGTGGCCGGGTCGACGGCGACGTCGTACGGGTCACCGGGATCCCGTACGCCGCGGCCGAGCGGTTCACCGCGCCCGTCCCGGTCCCGGACCGGGCGGAGCCGCTGGACGCCACGGGCCCGGCCCCGGCCTGCCCCCAGCCCCACTCGCCCTTCCTCGCCGAGGTCCTCGGCGACACCCTCGCCGGGCTCCCGCGGGACGAGCACTGCCAGCGGCTGTCGGTGACCCTGCCCCTCGACCGGGGAGCGGGGGAACGGCTGCCGGTGATGGTCTGGATCCACGGCGGCTCCTACGTCACCGGCGCCGGGGACGCCCCGATCATGGACCCCCGGTCCCTGGTCGCCGAACAGCGTGTCGTGGTCGTCTCCGTCACCTACCGGCTGGGACTGTTCGGCTACCTCGGCTCTGGCTGCGGCCGCCCGGCCAACCTCGGCCTGCTCGACCAGCTCGAGGCGCTGCGCTGGGTGCGGCGCAATATCGCGGCCTTCGGCGGGGACCCGGACCGTGTGACCGTGTTCGGCCAGTCCGCCGGCGGCGACTCCGTGGCCCACCTCATGGCCGTCCCCGGCGCGGAGTCGCTGTTCCGGCGCGCGATCCTGCAGAGCCCGCCGCTGGGCATCGCCCGCGGCCGCGCACGGATGAGCGCAGCCATGGCGGCCGCGGCCGAGGTCGTCACCGCCGGGACGCCGGCCGCCGACGTGGTGGCACTGCAGGCCGAGGTCGAGGCCCGCGCCTCCTCCTTCGGGCTCAGGGGCCGGATGCCGTTCGGCACCCAGTACGGACACCACCCACTGCCCGCCGAGGAGGGCGTCGAGGCGGCCTGGGACCGCGTGGCCCCGCACATCGACGTCCTCATCGGCCGCACCGCCGAAGAAGCACGGCTCTACCTGCCCACGCTGCCCGTGCTGCACCGGGCCACCCGCGTCCCGCTGATCGGCCCGGTGCTCCGCCGGGCGGTCGTGGGGCACGTGACCTCGGCCGTCTACTCCCGCGCCGTCCGCCGGTTCGCCGCCCGGCACGCCCGCGCCGGAGGATCGGCGCACACCTACGTGCTCACCTGGGCCGCGCCGGGCAGCCCGTACGGATCCGCCCACACGGTCGACCTCCCGCTGCTGTTCGGCGCCGAGGACACCTGGGCCGGCACCGGGCTGCTCGCCGGGGCCGCGTGGGAGGACATCGACGCCTCCGGCCGGCGGCTGCGGCAACTGTGGGCCGACTTCGCCCGCGGCGAGCGGCTGGCGGACCGCGGCAGCATTCCCGGCCTCCTGCGCTACCGGGCGGCCCGGGGCGGGCGGCTCCTCGACCGTCCCCGGAACGCCCTGCGCCGTGCTCAGGGGGCGGCGGGCACCTCCCGCGCCCCCGTGCGGGCGCTGCGCCGGGCCGCGTCCAGCACCGCGGCGACGGCCACGGCGTCCCAGGGGTCCACCGGCACCTCGCCGTCCTCGAGGAGCCACCGGGCCACGGCCCGGTAGAAGTCGGAGGGCTCGCCGGGGGCGGTGGGCACGGGGGCGGTCCCGGTGCCGCGGACCAGCAGGCCGGTCATGCCCTCCCCGGGGTCCAGGGAGTCGAAGGGGCCGGGGCTGTCGTCGTGACCGGGGACGAGGAACGCCCCGGCCGAGCCGAGCACCCGGGTCCGCGGGCCCGGCGCACCGACCAGGCTCCCGGCCCACAGGTGGCTGATCGTGCCGGAGACGTGGTCCAGGGCCAGGAAGACGTCGTCCTCAGTGGGCGTCGTCAGGGCGCGCAGCTCGGCCCGCACCGCGGCCACCGGGCCGAACAGCTGGATCGCCGCGTCCACCAGGTGCGGCCCGAGATCGAGCAGCAGCCCGCCGCCCCGGCCGACCGCGTTCTCCCGCCACCGGTCCTTGGGCACCGGTCGCCACCGCTCCCAGCGGCGCTCGAACCGGTGCACGTCCCCGAGGAGCCCCCCGGCGAGCACACGGACCAGGGTCAGCTGCTCGCTGTCCCAGCGCCGGTTGTGGAAGACCGTCAGCGGGGTCCCGGTCGCCTCGGCGCGGCGGACCACGGCCGCTGCGCCCTCGTGGTCCACGGCCAGCGGCTTGTCGACCACCACGGGGATCCCGGCCTCCAGGCCGGCCAGCGCGTGCTCCACGTGCAGGCCGGTGGGCGAGGCGATGACCAGCACGTCGGGCCTCGAGTTCTCCAGCAGGCCGGGCAGGTCCCGGTGCACCTGCACCCCGGGCCAGTCGGATCCCGCCTCGGAGGCCCGCTCCGGATTCCCGGTGACGACGTCGGTGACCCGGCCACCGGCCCGCCGCAGCAGTTCCCCGTGGAAGTCCCGCCCGGCCATGCCGTACCCGACGAGCCCGGCGGTGAGCACCCGCCCTGCACCCTGTTCAGTCATGCGGTCACGATAGCCGCTCGGCCGCGGCGCCCCGCTGGGCCGCTACCTCTCGGGCGGGTCCGCGAGCTCGTCGTCGACGCAGCGGGGCGCGGCCGCGACGCCGCCGGCGACGACGAGGAGCACCGCGGTGCCCATCATCAGCAGCAGGGGCGCGGTCCAGCTGCCGGTGGCCTCGCGCAGGGCGCCGACGGCGAAGGGCCCGGCCGCGGCGAGCAGATAGCCCACCGGCTGGGTGAACCCGGACAGCTGCGCGGTGACCCGGGGGTCCCGGGAGCGGGCCGTGAGCAGGGCCAGGGCGGTGGGGAACGCGAAGCCGCCCACCCCCAGCAGCAGGGCCCAGGCCCACGGGACGGCGGCGGGCGCCAGCAGCAGGCCGAGGTAGCCGGCGACCATGCAGGCGCCCAGGCCCACGATCCACCGTCTCAGGTGCGGCGAGCGCGCCACGAGGAGGGGCATCAGGAGTCCTCCCGGAATGCCCATGGCGGCGATGAGGGCGGCCATCAGCCCCGCCTGGGCCTGGCCCAGGCCGCCGTCGCGGTAGATCTGGGCCACCCAGCCGAACTGGACGTAGGCGTGCATCGACTGGATGCCGAAGTAGACGCACAGTGCCACGGCGGTGCGCGAGCGCAGGATCGAGGGGCCGGACCCGGCCCGCAGCGCCCGGCCCGGGGCCGTGGCGGGCTCGCGCCGGTCGCGGACGGTGACGAGGACCCAGGGGACGACGGCGACCAGGGCCACCAGCCCCCACAGCCCCAGCGTGGCCCGCCATCCGCCGGGCCCGTGCGCGGCCAGCGGCCCGGCCGCCAGCAGCGGCAGGGTGGCGCCGACGGCCAGGCCGGTCGTGTAGAGGGAGTTCAGCGCCGGCGTGCGCCGGCCCCCGTGGCGCTTGATGAAGGCCGGCACCAGGATGTTGCCGACGGCCATGCCGGCGAAGCCGAGCACGGACAGGGCCAGGAACACCGGCACCGACCCGGTGAGCGACCGGGCCAGCAGCCCGGCGGCGACCAGGGCGAGACCGGCGGTGACGGCACCGCTGATCCCGGTCCTGCGCGAGAGCGCGGCCGCGCACGCCCCTGCTGCGGCGAACGTGAGCCCGGGCAGGGCGGTCAGCACCCCGGCCATCGTGGGGCTCAGCCCCAGCCCCTGCTGCACCTCGGCGAGGACGGGTCCCACCGAGGTGGCCCCGGGGCGGAGGTTGACCGCCACGACCAGCACCGCGAGCACGACCAGCCACCCCGGCACGCGGGGCGGGGCGGAGGAACGGTCAAGGGGCGGGGGAGACTGGTGCACCGGCTCGTTCTATCACGGGGTGCGCCGGCGCCTCCCGCACCGTTGCCGCGAGGGTCCTGCCGGAGCCGTACGACCATGGGAAGGTGGGTGCATGCGCGCAGTGGTCATTGATGCCGTCGGAGGACGGCCCGAGGTCCGTGACGTCGCCGAGCCCACGGCACCGCCCGACGGGGTGGTCGTGCGCGTGATGGCCACGGGGATGTGCCGCAGCGACTGGCACGCCTGGGCGGGGCACGACGAGATCGCGCTGCCCCACGTCCCCGGGCACGAGCTCGCCGGAGTGGTCGTGGGGGTGGGCTCGGGCGTGCGGCGGTGGCGGACCGGGGACCGGGTGACCGTCCCGTTCGTGTGCGGCTGCGGTCGGTGCGATTGGTGCCGGTCCGGCGACGCGCAGGTCTGTACCGATCAGGAGCAACCGGGGTTCACCCACTGGGGATCCTTCGCCGAGTACGTCGCCCTGCACGCAGCCGACACGAACCTCGTGGCCGTCCCCGAGGACGTCGACTTCGCCACCGCGGCGGGGCTGGGGTGCCGGTTCGCCACGGCCTACCGGGCTCTGGCCGACCGGGCGCACGTCACCGCGGGGGAGTGGGTGACCGTGGTGGGCGCCGGCGGTGTCGGGCTCAGCGCGGTGATGATCGCCCGGGCGCTGGGCGGCCGGGTGATCGCGGTCGACCGCAATCCGGAAGCGCTCGCCGTCGCCCGCGAGCTCGGCGCGGAGCACACGCTGCACGCGGACGGGACCGACATGCCCGAGGCCGTCGCCGACCTCACCGGCGGTGGCAGCCATGTCGCCGTCGACGCCGTGGGCAGCGAACAGACCTGCTCGGACGCGGTCCTCAGCCTTCGCCGGCGAGGACGTCACGTCCAGATCGGCCTGCTGCCGCCTGTCGAGGGCCATCCGCGGGTGCCGATGGCGCGGGTCATCGGGTGGGAGCTCGACCTGCTCGGCAGCCACGGGATGGCGGCTGCCGACTACCCGGCCATGATGTCGCTCATCGAGCAGGGCGCCCTGCAGCCCCAGAGGCTCATCGAGCGCACCATCGGACTCGAGGAGGCAGCCGCCCTGCTGCCTGCGTTCGACAGGGCGACGGTCGCCGGCATGACGATGATCGATCCCACGCTCTGAACGCGGTCGAGGTTTCCCTTCGGGCAGGCCCTCCGCAGCGCAGGGCGGCTCCACCCGGTCGGCGACAGGACGCCGCGGCGCCGACCGGCGCCTCGTCGTCCCCCGGACCGGGGCTCAGCTGGCGCTCTCCAGGTGCGCCAGCGGCAACCAGCGGTGCATGAGCCGGCGGAACGCCACGGCGGAGCCGTGGGCGTCCTGCGCGGCCAGCAGCTCCACGGCGTCGGAGAAGTCCTGCGGGCTCTCGTCCGGCTGGAACGGGTCCGCGAGCGAGCCGTAGTGCAGGACCACGAGGGAGTTGGCGGAGAAGGCCCCGAGCCACCGGCCCAGGTGCGTGAGGTCCTCGGCGAGGTCCTCGAGGTCCTCACCGCCGGCGTCCTCCACCACCTGCGCGGCGCGCACCACCCGCCGGGTCGCGAGGTCCACCGGCACCGCGCACCGGTGCACGCGGTTGCCGTGGTGGAAGCTCTCGGTGTGGTCCTGGGCGTTGAAGAGCGAGAACCACGCCATGGGCACCGTGAACGCCGACTGGCGCGCGTGGACCGGCACGAAGTGCTCCCGGCTCACGCGCTCGCCCGCGGCCCGGACGGCGTCCTCGGGGATGAGCAGGTTGGGCAGGGGCTGGCCGCCCTCCTCCTCGGCGAGCGCCACGAGCCGCAGCGAGCGGCGCAGCCGCTGCGGGGGGTGGTAGACGGGGAAGTCGCCGACCCCCGCCGCGAGCATGTCCCGGCCCCGGGGCGCGGCGGAGAACGGCAGGGTCCACAGCGGCTCCACGGCCGGTGGCAGCGGCTCCTGCCCCGGCTCGGCCAGGCGGGCGAGCTGCTCGGTCAGCTCGTTGACCCCGGCCTCCTCGGGGGACAGCGCCCGGGGCAGCAGAGGGGCGTACACGGCGTCGAGCTCCTCGGCGGGCACGTACACCCGCAGGGCGAACTGGTGGGGGATCCCGGTGGCCGAGCGGAACGTCCGGCCGACCTGCAGCAGCTGGGCCACGGCCGCTCAGTCGATCTCGACGATCACGGGGGCGTGGTCCGAGGCGCCCTTGCCCTTGCGCTCCTCGCGGTCGATCGACGCGTCCGTGACACGCCCGGCCAGGGCGGGGGAGTAGAGCTGGAAGTCGATGCGCATGCCCTCCTTCTTCGGGAAGCGCAGCCCCTTGTAGTCCCAGTACGTGTAGACGCCCGGGCCGGGGTGCCGGGGACGGACCACGTCCTCGTAGCCGGCCTCCTCGAGGAAGGCGCGGAAGGCCGCGCGCTCGGGCGCGCTGACGTGGGTCAGGCCGTTGTCGAGGAAGAACTGCAGGTCCCACACGTCCTCGTCCTGGGGGGCCACGTTCCAGTCGCCCACCAGGGCCACCTGCGCCCGCGGGTCCTCGTCGACCCACTGCTTGGCGTGGTCCTTGAGCACGCGCAGCCACTCCAGCTTGTAGGACATGTGCGGATCCTCCAGGCCGCGGCCGTTGGGGACGTAGAGGGACCACACGCGCACGCCGTCGCACGTGGCCCCGATCGCGCGGGCCTCCTGCACGGGCTCCTCGCCGGGCTTGCCGAAGGCGGGCTGGTCCGGGAAGGTGCGCGCGACGTCCTCGAGTCCCACCCGGGAGGCGATCGCCACGCCGTTCCACTGGCTGAGCCCGAAGTGGGCGACGTCGTAGCCCATGAACTCGAAGAGCTCCCAGGGGAAGTTCTCGTCCCTCGCCTTGGTCTCCTGCATGGCCAGGACGTCCACGTCCGAACGCTGCAGCCACGCCTCCACGCGGTCGGCGCGGGCGCGGACGGAGTTCACGTTCCAGGTGGCGATCCTCATGGTCCCCACGTTACCGGCTGGGCCGGGCGCTCCCGCCCACGGAGCGGACCGCCCGGGACTCCGGGAGATTCCGCGGGAACCCTTCCCTCTTGGGATTGCATATGCTAATTTCCTGCTGGCCCGTGCCCCCGGCGGCGCCGTCCCCAGCAGGGAGAGACCCCCCATGAACCTCGCACGGACCGCGCTCGTCGCGTCCACCGCCTTCGCCCTCCTCCTCGGCGGTCAGCCGGCGGCGCTCGCCGCGCCGACTCCTCCGGCCGATCCGCCCGAGCTCTCCCGCGCCACCGGCGCACCCGCCCCGAGCCTGCACGGGGGCTCGGCCACCGCAGCCGCCCCGGCAGGCACTCCGGCGGCACCGGCGGTCCCGGCCGCCGGCGACCTGGCCGGGGCGGCGTCGGCCGGCGCCCACCCGACCACGGTCGAGCACATCACCGAGGCCTTCGAGATCGTCAACGACCACCGCCGCCAGGCCCGGCGCGCCCCGCTGGTCTACAACACCGCGCTGTCCCGCAACGCCCAGCAGTGGGCGGAGACCATGGCCGCGGCCCGGAAGGAGTCGCGCAACCCGGATCCCTGGGCCGGCGCCCCTCCGGGCGGCGTCCGGATGGACCAGTACTACGGGAAGGGCGTCTTCACCGGAGCGTTCGCGGGTGTCGACGCCGTCGAGGCCCTCACCCACTACCTGCTGGACTTCTATCCCCGCGAGGGGACCGACCAGTTCGCCCGGGACCTGACCCACCTCGGGATCGGTGTCAGCCACGTCGCCACGTCGGGCTCGGACGGTCCCGGGTGGGAGACCTACCTGACGATCCACTACTTCGCCTATCCGGCCGGGCAGGCCGTGCCCGGCACGTTCCCGACCCCGGCGCAGGGCTTCGTGTCCCCGGTGGCCGCCCCGGCCCACGCCGTCCGCGGAGCCATCGGCACCAAGTACCACCGCCTGGGCGGAGCCTCCGTGCTCGGGGAGCCCACGATGAACGAGCGCGGCGGTCTCGTGCACGGCGGCGTCTACCAGCAGTTCCGCAAGGGCACCCGCACCACCACCATCTACTGGGCCCCCGGCTACGGGGCGATGGCCGTGAAGAACTACGGGTCCATCGGCGCCCGGTGGGTCGCGGCCGGCCGGGAGCACAACTTCGGCCTGCCCGCCACGGACGAGCGCCCCGTCACCGGCGGCGCCTACCAGATCTTCCGCCGCGACGGGCGCTCCACCCAGGTGATGTGGAGCCCCGGCACGGGCTCCCGGGCGATCAAGCTGTACGGGGCGATCGGACGGGCCTGGAAGGCCGCCGGCCACGAGCGTGGATACGGCTTCCCCGTCACCGACGAGTACCGGTACGGCGCCGAGGTGCGCCAGCGCTTCTCGAAGGGCTACACCGTCCACTACGCGGCCGGGCGGACCTGGGCCACCCGCTGAGGGGGCCCGACGACGACGGAGCCGCGCACCCCGATCGGGGTGCGCGGCTCCGTCGCTGTGCGGGTGCTCCGGGCGTCAGTCCCGCCACCAGTCGTCGAGGATCGTGGCGGGGGTGGTGCGCTTGTGCCGGGTGATGCGCCAGCGCTGCTCGATCTTCTCCGCCACCGCCTCGTCCACCTCGCGGCCCTCCAGGTAGTCGTCGATGTCGTCGTAAGACAGCCCGAGCTCGGCCTCGTCCGTCTGGCCGGGGGCGTCGTCGAGCAGGTCCGCGGTGGGGGCCTTCGCCCACAGCCGCTCCTCGGCGCCCAGGGTCTTCGTCAGGAGCCGGTTCTGCCGCTTGTCCAGACCGAACAGCGGCAGCACGTCCGCGCCGCCGTCGCCGTACTTGGTGAAGAACCCGGTCACCGACTCGGCGCCGTGGTCGGTGCCGACCACGAGCAGGTTCCGTTCCCCGGCGAGCGCGTACTGGGCGGTCATCCGGACACGGGCCTTGATGTTGCCCTTGTCGAAGTCGGAGATCTCCCGGCCGGTGGCCTCCCGGAACTCGCCCTCGAAGCCGTCCACGGCGGGGGCCACGTTGTAGGTCACGGTGCTGGACGGCCGGATGAACTCCAGGGCGGCCTGGGCGTCCTCCTCGTCGTGCTGGACGTTGTAGGGCAGGCGGACGGCCACGAAGTCCGCGTCCACGCCCTCCTCCGCGAGCCGGTCCACCGCCATCTGGGCCAGCCGGCCCGCCAGCGTGGAGTCGAGGCCCCCGCTGATGCCGAGCACGAAACCGTTCGTGCCGCTGGCGCGGAGGTAGTCGCAGAGGAAGCCGACGCGCGCCTCGATCTCCTGCTGGGGGTCGATCTCGGGCTTCACGCCCATCTCCTCGATGATTGCTGCCTGCAGTGTCCGCATGGGCCCCATGCTAGTGCGGGCCGCTCGCGGGAGGGCAAGGCAGCGCGCCCGGGGAACGGCGGGGGAGTTGCGTAGGATGCGGGCCATGCTCCTGCGCCGCCCCGCCCCCGCGGCCGGGAGCCCCGAGATCCGCCCGACCGAGCGAACCAGGAGCGCAGCATGAGCGAGCAGCACGGGACCCACCACCGGAACAGCCCTGGGCACAGCCCCGTAACCAGCCCCGCAGGCAGCCCTGCGAACATCCTGGTCGAGACCCGCGGAAGGGTCGGGATCATCACCCTGAACCGGCCGAAGGCGCTCAACGCCCTCGACGCCGCGACCCTGCGGGAGGTCGTCGCCGCGTCCACCGCCCTGGACGCCGACCCCGGGATCGGGGCGATCGTCCTCACCGGGTCGGAGAAGGCCTTCGCCGCGGGCGCCGACATCAAGGAGATGGCCGGGCGCAGCGCCCCGGAGATGTACCTCGCGGACTGGTTCTCCGGCTGGGACGCCTTCACCCGGGTGCGCACGCCCGTCGTCGCCGCCGTCTCCGGCTACGCCCTCGGCGGGGGGTGCGAGCTGGCGATGATGTGCGACCTCCTGATCGCCGCGGACACCGCCCGCTTCGGGCAGCCGGAGATCAACCTCGGGGTGATCCCCGGGATGGGCGGCTCCCAGCGCCTGGCCCGCGCGGTGGGCAAGGCCAAGGCCATGGACATGGTCCTGACCGGCCGGCACATCGACGCCGTGGAGGCCGAGCGGGCGGGTCTCGTCTCCCGCGTGGTGCCCGCCGCGGACCTGCTGCAGGAGGCCCTGGACGTCGCCGGGACCATCGCGGCGAAGTCCCTGCCCTCGGTCCTCGCGGCCAAGGAGGCCGTGGACACGGCGTTCGAGACCACCCTCGCGCAGGGCGTGCACCTCGAGCGCCGGCTCTTCCACGCCCTGTTCGCCACCGAGGACCAGAAGGAGGGCATGGCCGCGTTCACGGAGAAGCGCGAGCCGCGGTTCACCCACCGCTGAGTCCCCGCCGCGGCCGGGTGCTCCCCGGCCGCGGGAGCTAACGTGGTGCCATGCCCACACCGTCCCACGAAGCCTCCGCCTGGCAGGTCCGCGAGTCCGCCCTCGACCCGGGCGCGCACGGCGCCCTGGAGTCCGTCTTCGCCCTGTCCAACGGGTTCGTCGGCGTCCGGGGCACCCTCGACGAGGCGCAGCCCAGCGCCTCCCGCGGCACCTTCATGTCGGGGGTGCACGAGTACCACCCCCTGTCCTACCCCGAGGGCGGCTACGGGCATCCCGAGCACGGACAGGCCATCGTCGGCGTGGCCGACGGCAGCACCGTGCACCTGCAGGTCGACGGCGTCCCCCTGGACGTGCGGGAATCGCCGCCGGAGCAGCACGAGCGGGTGCTCGACCTGCGCGCGGGCACGCTCCACCGGGAGACCGAGTGGGTCACCCCGCGGGGCGCCCGGATGCGCCTGACGTCCACGCGCCTGGTCTCGCTGGTCCAGCGCCCCGTGACGGCGATCCGCTACGAGGTCGAGGCGGTGGACCGCCCCGTCCAGGTGGTGCTGCGGTCCGGCCTCGTGGCCAACGGCACCCCGCCCAAGGTGGAGAACTCCGACCCGCGCGTGGCCGAGGTCCTGGAGAAGCCGTTCCGCCCCGAGATCCACCACTGCCACGACACGGGCGGGGTCCTGGTCCACCGCACCCACGGCAGCGGGATCGGGGTGGCCGCCGCGGTCGAGCACGACCTCGACCTGCCCGCCGACGGCGCCGTGAGCACGCAGTGCGACGAGGACCACGTGGTGACGACCGTCGTCGCCGACCTCGGACCCGGTGAGAGCGTGCGCTTCGTGAAGTACCTGTGCCACTCCTCGGCCGTGGACGACCCCGCCGACGACCTCCGCGGCCAGGTGCTCGCCGCGATGGACGGGGCCCTGCGGCGCGGCTGGGACAGGCTGCTCGCCGACCAGCGCGCGGAGCTGGACGAGTACTGGGACGGCGCCGGCGTGGAGATCGACAGCGACCCCGAGCTGCAGCTGGCGATCCGCTTCGACCTGTTCCAGCTCCTGCAGTCCGCGGCCTGCGTCAGCCGGGCCCCGGTCGGGGCGAAAGGACTGACCGGCGGCGGGTACAGCGGACACACCTTCTGGGACATCGAGGGCTTCGTGCTGCCTGCCCTGGCGCTGCTGCGCCCGCGGGACGCCGCCCGGCTCCTGCAGTGGCGCTCCTCGACCCTGGACCGGGCGCGGGAGCGGGCGCAGGTCCTGGACCTGGACGGCGCCTCCTTCCCGTGGCGCACCATCGACGGGCACGAGACGTCGGCGTACTGGCCCGCCAGCACCGCGGCCATGCACGTCAACGCCGACATCGCGCGGGCCTTCAGCTGGTACGCCGCCGTGACCGGCGAGGACCTCACCACGGTCGGCGGGGTCGACGTCCTCGTGGAGACGGCGCGCGTGTGGGCGGCCATGGTGCACGAGGACCACGAGGGCGGCGTCCACCTGCTCGGGATGACCGGGCCGGACGAGTACACCGGCGTGGTCGAGGACAACGTGTTCACGAACCTCATGGCCCGGCGCAACCTCCGGGCGGCCGCCGACGCGTGCGAGGAGCACCGAGAGCACGTGGGGCGGCTGGCCGTGACGGCGGACGAGCTCCAGCGGTGGCGGGCTTTGGCGGACGCGATCCACGTCCCCTACGACGCCGTGCGCGGCGTGCACCCCTCCAACGCGGGGTTCACCACCTACCGCGAGTGGGAGTTCGACGCCAAGCGCGACGGCTACCCCGTGGAGGAGCACTTCCACTACGCGAAGATCTACCGCCGCCAGGTCGTCAAGCAGGCGGACCTGGTGCTCGCCCTGTGGTGGTGCTCCGAGGCGTTCACCCCCGAGCAGACCGCCCGGGACCTGGACTACTACGAGCAGCGGACCGTGCGCGACTCGTCCCTCTCCGCCTGCGTCCAGGCCGTGGTCTGCGCCCGCGTGGGCCACCTGGACCTCGCCCTCGAGCACCTGCGCGAGTCCGCCCTCGTGGACCTGCGGGACATCCAGCAGGACGCCGAGCAGGGCCTGCACCTGGCCTCCGCCGCCGGGTCCTGGCTGGCCGTGGTCTGCGGGTTCGGCGGTCTGGACCCGGACGGGGACGAGCTGCGCCTGGCCCCCCGGCTGCCGGAGGGGCTGCACCGGATCGCCTTCCGCCTCCGATGGCGCGGCCACCGGATCGGCGTGGAGATCGTCCGCTCGGGCACGACGGTGCGGCTCCTGGACCGGACCCCCGGCGAGGTGGCGCTGCGGATCGACGACGAGCCCCTGGCCCTCACGGCCGACCGCCCCGCGACCGCCCCGCTGCGCGCGCCGCACCCGCCCACCCCCGCGCCGCGCCAGCCCCCGGGCCGCGCCCCGCGCGCCCCCCGCACCCCGTGACGCCGTCCGCACCGCTCGAGGTGCTCACCCGCGTCTGGGGCTACGACGCCTTCCGCGGGCAGCAGTCCGAGATCATCGAGACGGTCACCGGTGGCGAGGACGCGCTCGTGCTCATGCCCACCGGCGGCGGCAAGAGCCTGTGCTACCAGATCCCCGCGCTCGTGCGGGAGGGCACCGGTGTCGTCATCAGCCCGCTCATCGCCCTCATGCACGACCAGGTCGACGCCCTCGAGCAGGTCGGTGTGCGCGCCGCCTACCTCAACTCCACCCAGACGGTCGAGGAGCGCCGCGCCGTCGAGCGCCGTCTCCTGGCCGGCGAGCTCGACCTGCTCTACCTGGCTCCCGAACGACTGCCGGTGGCGGCCGAGCTGCTCGACCGCACCCGCATCGCGCTCTTCGCCGTCGACGAGGCGCACTGCGTGGCCCAGTGGGGCCACGACTTCCGCCCCGACTACCTCGGGCTGACGATCCTCCACGAACGCTGGCCCGAGGTCCCGCGCATCGCCCTCACCGCTACCGCGACCGAGGAGACGCGCGAGGAGATCGTCCGCAACCTCCGCCTGGACGACGCCCGCGTCTTCGTCTCCAGCTTCGACCGGCCCAACATCCAGTACCGGGTCGGACCCAAGCAGGACGCCCGCCGGCAGCTGCTGCAGCTCATCCGGACCGAGCACGACGGCGAGGCCGGCATCGTCTACTGCCTCAGCCGCGCCTCGGTCGAGCGCACGGCCGAGTGGCTGGCCGCCCAGGGCGTCACCGCGCTGCCGTACCACGCCGGCCTGCCCGCGGAGCTGCGCTCGCACCACCAGAGCCGCTTCCTGCGCGAGGACGGCGTCGTCATGGTCGCGACCATCGCCTTCGGCATGGGGATCGACAAGCCCGACGTGCGCTTCGTCGCCCACCTCGACCTGCCCAAGAGCATCGAGGGCTACTACCAGGAGACCGGTCGCGCCGGGCGCGACGGGCTGCCGTCGACGGCGTGGCTGGCCTACGGGCTGCAGGACGTCGTCCAGCAGCGGCGGATGATCGAGGCCGGGGAGGGGGACCGGCAGCGCAAGCGCGCCCAGACGCTCCACCTGGACGCGATGCTCGCGCTGTGCGAGACGGTGCAGTGCCGCCGCCAGCAGCTGCTGCGCTACTTCGGCGAAGCGAGCGGACCGTGCGGCAACTGCGACACCTGCCTCAACCCGCCCGAGGCCTTCGACGGCACGGTCCCGGCGCAGAAGCTCATGTCCACGATCGTGCGGCTGCAGCGGGAGCGGGGACAGCAGTTCGGCGCCGGGCACCTGGTGGACATCCTGCTCGGCCGGGAGACCGAGCGGGTGGTGCGGATGCGCCACACCGAGCTCACCACGTTCGGCATCGGCACCGAGCTGAGCGACCAGGAGTGGCGCGGGGTGGTGCGCCAGCTGCTCGCCCAGGGCCTGCTCCGGGTGCAGGGCGAGTACGGCGTCCTGGCGCTCACCGAGGCAGCAGGGGAAGTGCTGCGCGGGCGGAAGGAGGTCCGCCTGCGCCGCGAGCCCGAGCGGTCGAAGGCCGCCCGCGCGCCGAGGACCGCCGCCGCCCCGCCGGTCCTCGACGAGGCCCAGCAGGAGCTCTTCCAGCAGCTGCGGGCCTGGCGCTCCACCGTGGCGAAGGAGCAGGGCGTCCCGGCGTACGTCGTCTTCAACGACGCGACCCTCGCCGCGGTCGCGCAGGCCCGGCCGGGCTCGCTGGGCGAGCTGCGCGGCATCTCCGGCGTCGGCGACGCCAAGCTCGAGCGCTACGGCCCGGCCGTCCTCGAGGTCATCACCGGCGCGTGAACTCCCGCAGCTGCGCCCAACAGGCCTGCAGATGACCGCAGACGCGGATAGAGTGGCGCCATGACCGAGCTCAGGATCGCCGACGCCGCCCGCTTCCTCGGCGTCAGCGACGACACCGTCCGGCGCTGGATCGACCACGGCACGCTGACCAGCACCCGGAGCGCGACCGGCCAGACCGTGGTGGACGGACTGGAGCTGGCCTGCCTGCTCAAGGAGCGCTCCGTCCGGCCCGAGGACCCCGCGCGCGTCGCGAGCTCGGCGCGCAACCGGTTCGTGGGGCTGGTCACCGAGGTCGTCTCGGACACCGTGATGTCCCAGGTGGAGCTGCAGTGCGGCCCGCACCGGGTGGTCTCGCTCATGAGCACCGAGGCCGTCCGGGACCTGGGCCTGGAGCCCGGCCGCGTGGCCACGGCCGTGGTCAAGTCGACCGACGTCGTCGTCGAGATCCCGGGGACGTGAGGCGGCGGTGCGTGCCAGGGCCTCCGCCGTCCTCCTCGCCGCCCTCGGGCTCGGCGTCACCGGGTGCGGGGCCGACCGGCCCCCCGCGGGCGGGGACCCCGTCACCGTCCTCGACGTCCACGCCGCAGCCTCCCTCACGGACACCTTCACCGAGCTCGCCGAGCAGTTCGAGGCGCAGCACCCGGGGGTCGAGGTGCGGCTGAACTTCGCCGGCTCCTCCGCCCTGGTCCAGCAGCTCACGGAGGGCGCGGCCGCCGACGTCCTCGCCACCGCGGACGAGCGGAGCATGGCCGGGGCCGTGGACGCGGGTCTCGTCGACGGCGAGCCCGAGGTCTTCGCCACCAACGTCCTGGCCGTGGTCGTGCCCGCGGACAACCCTGCCGGCGTCGACTCCCTCCGGGACCTGGCGGACCCGGGCGTGCAAGCCGTGGTGTGCGCGCCGCAGGTGCCGTGCGGTGCCGCCACCGAGCGGCTCGAGGACGCCACGGGCGTGCGGCTGAGTCCGGTGAGCGAGGAGGGCTCCGTGACGGGCGTGCTCGGCAAGGTCACCTCGGGCCAGGCGGACGCCGGTCTGGTCTACGCCACGGACGCGCGCTCGGCCGGGGACGCGGTCGAGGTCGTCGAGGTCCCGCAGGCGGCCCGGGCCGTCAACCGGTATCCGATCGCCGCGCTCGCGGACTCCGGCGAGACGGAGACGGCCCGGCGGTTCACCGAGCTCGTCGCCGGCGACCCCGGCCGGGAGGTCCTGGCCGGGGCGGGCTTCGGGGCGCCGTGACCCGGCGTCGTCCCCGCGGCTTCAGCACCGTCCCCGGCTGGGTGTGGATCCCGGCGGCCCTGGGCGCCCTGGTGGTGGTCCTGCCGGTCCTCGGGATGCTCACCCGGGTGGACCGGGACGGCTTCCTCGGCCTGATCACCTCGGAGTCCTCCCGCACCGCCCTGTGGCTGAGCCTGCGCACCGCGACCGTCTCCACCGCGCTGTGCGTGCTGCTGGGCGCCCCGCTGGCCCTGGTGCTGGCCCGCGCGCGGCTGCCCGGCGCGCGGTTGCTGCGTTCGCTGGTGCTGCTGCCGCTGGTGCTGCCGCCCGTGGTCGGCGGGATCGCCCTGCTCCACACCTTCGGGCGCTACGGGCTCGTCGGGCGCCACCTCGAGCTCGCCGGGATCAGCATCGCCTTCACCACCGTGGCGGTCGTGCTCGCCCAGACGTTCGTGGCGCTGCCGTTCCTGGTGGTCAGCCTCGAGGGGGCGCTGCGCAGCGCGGCGGGGGGCTACGAGGAGGTCGCGGCCACGCTCGGCGCCCGGCCCACCACCGTGCTGCGACGCGTCACCCTTCCCCTGGTGCTGCCGGGGCTGGCCTCCGGCGCGGTGCTCTCCTTCGCCCGCTGCCTGGGCGAGTTCGGGGCCACCCTGACCTTCGCGGGCAGCCTGCAGGGGACCACCCGGACCCTGCCCCTGGAGATCTACCTGCTGCGGGAGACGGACCCGGACGCCGCCGTGGCCCTCTCGCTCGTGCTCGTGGTCGTGGCGGTGCTCGTGGTGGGGCTCACGGCTCCCGTGCGCCGGACTGCGGGCCGGCGATGACGGAGGGGCTGTCCGTGACCGCCCGGCTGGCCGCCCGGGACGTGTCCCTCTCGCTGACCGTCCCGCCGGGGGCCACCGTGGCGGTGACCGGCCACAACGGCGCGGGGAAGTCCACCCTGTTCGCCATCCTCGCCGGGCTGCTCGTCCCGGACGCCGGCCGGTGCACCCTCGGCGGGTCCGTGCTCTTCGACCTCGACGACGCCGGGCGCGGGAGCTGGGTGCCCCCGCACGAGCGCGGCATCGCGCTCATGGCGCAGGAGCCGCTGCTGTTCCCGCACCTGAGCGTGCTCGAGAACGTGGCCTTCGGCCCGCGCAGCCGCGGAGCGGGCCGTGCCCGGTCACGGACCGCCGCCCGGCACTGGCTCGTCGAGGTGGGGGCCGAGCAGTTCGCCGACCGCCGGCCGGCCCAGCTCTCGGGCGGCCAGGCCCAGCGCGTCGCGATCGCCCGGGCCCTGGCGGCGGAGCCGCAGCTGCTGCTGCTGGACGAGCCGTTCTCCGCCCTGGACGCGGCCGGCACGCCGGTCGTGCGCGAGCTGCTCGTCCGGGTGCTGGCGGAGCGGACGGCCCTGGTCATCAGTCACGACCCCGGGGACGCCGCCGCCCTGGCCGAGCACGTCGTGGTGCTCGAGAACGGCAGGGTGGCCGGTCCGGGGTGACCCGACCGCCCTCCGCTCCCGGTGAGGCGGGTCACAGTACGATGTGCTCACCACCGTACGGTTCGACCCGGTCCCGGCGGGCCACCCCTCCGCCCGGACCGACGAAAGGACAACCCATGAACCCGGTCCTGCGCGGGGAATCCCCGTCCGTGGAGCAGCACCCCGGCATCCCCTTCCCGGACGCCGACCTCTTCTGCTTCGCCGCCCTCCTCCCGCCGTCCGAGCGCGCGCGGCTGGCCGAGCTGCACGCGTTCCTCCAGGAGCAGATCCGCCCCGTGGTCACGCCGTACTGGAACCGCGAGGAGTTCCCGTCCCACCTGCTCCCGGACCTGGCCGCCCACGGGCTCGGCGAGCTCGAGCTCTCCGGGGCGAGCCGGCTGTTCCGGGGCCTGGCCTACGCCGAGGTCGCCCGGGCCGACGTCTCCCTCAGCGCCCTCGTCGGGATCCACAACGAGCTCATCGTCGATCTGATCGACGCGCTGGGCTCCGCGGCGCAGAAGGCCCGCTGGTTGCCGGAGCTGCGCCGCTTCCGGGCCCTCGGCGCCTTCGCCCTCACCGAGCCCGAGCACGGCTCCGACATCGCCGGCGGCCTGGCCACCACCGCGACCCGCGACGGCGACGAGTGGGTGCTCACCGGCGCCAAGCGCTGGATCGGCGCCGGCACCATCGCCGACGTCGCGATCGTCTGGGCCCGCGACACCGCCGACGGGAAGATCAAGGGCTTCCTCGTGGAGACCGACCGCCCGGGCTGGTCCGCCACGAAGATCGAGCACAAGATCGGCCTGCGGATCATGCAGAACGCCGACATCGTCCTGGACGAGGTCCGGATCCCGGCCGGCAACGCCCTGCCCGGGGCGCAGGACTTCGCCGCGGCCAACGTCATGCTGCGCAACTCCCGCGCCTGGGTGGGCTGGCAGGCGGCCGGGGTCCAGCTGGCGATCTTCGACGTCGCCCGGGACTACGCCCTGGCCCGGAAGCAGTTCGGCCGCCCGCTGGCGAAGTTCCAGCTCGTCCAGGAGCCCCTGTCCCGGATCCTCGGCAACGCCACGGCCGCCCTGGGCCTCATGGCCCAGATCGCCCGGCTGCAGGAGGAGGGCGGCTTCGACATGCCCCACGCCGCCCTCGCCAAGGCCACCACCACGTCCCTGGCCCGGGAGTCCGCGGCCCTGGGACGGAACCTGCTCGGCGGCAACGGCGTGGTCACCGACCACGAGATGGCCAAGCTCTTCAACGACGTCGAGATCCTCTACACCTACGAGGGCACCTACGAGATCAACGCCCTCATCGTGGGCCGCGCCGTCACGGGCGTCTCCGCGTTCGTCTGAGCCGGGCCCCGCGCCACCGCCCGGCACCCCACCGCCCCCGAGCAGCTCCCCGGAAGGACCCCGCATGGACGTCACCGACACCTCCGCCCTCGTCACCGGCGCCGCCTCAGGCCTCGGCGCCGCCACCGCCGCGATGCTCGCCGGGCGCGGCGTGCGGGTCTTCGCCGTCGACCTCCCGGCCGCGATCGAGAAGGCCCCCGACGTCGACGGCGTCACCTACCTGGCAGCGGACGTGACCGACCCCGACCAGGTCCGTGCCGCCGTGACCGCCGCCGCGGACGCCGGACCGCTGCGGACCGTGGTCAACTGCGCCGGCATCGGCCCGTCCGCCCGGGTGCTGGGCAAGCAGGGCGTGCACGACCTCGGCCTGTTCGAGACCGTGCTGCGCGTCAACCTCCTCGGCACCTTCACCGTCCTCGCGCTCGCCGCGGAGCGGATCGCGGCCACCGACCCCCTCGACGACGACGGGCAGCGCGGGCTGGTCGTCAACACCGCCTCCGTCGCCGCGTTCGAGGGACAGGTCGGGCAGGCCGCCTACGCGGCGTCGAAGGGCGGGGTGCACAGCCTGGGCATCACCGCGGCCCGGGACCTCGCGAGCGCCGGCATCCGGGTGAACACCATCGCCCCCGGCGTGATCGAGACGCCCATGCTCGCGGCGGTGAGCGACGAGTTCCGGGCCGGGCTCGCCGCGGGCGTGCCGTTCCCGCGCCGGCTCGGCCGGCCCGGGGAGTTCGCGCAGCTCGTGGCCACGTTCCTCGACAACGACTACCTCAACGGCGCCACCGTCCGGATGGACGGGGCGCTGCGCATGGCCCCCCGATGAGGGCCCGCCCCATAGACTGGGGCCCATGACCACCGACTTCTCGCCCGTCGACCTCGCGACGGCCCGCGACCGCCTCCGCCAGCTGATCGTCGACCTCGCCGTGGTGCGGGGCAAGGTGACGCTCGCCAGCGGCATCGAGGCCGACTACTACGTGGACCTGCGCCGCGTGACCCTCCACCACGAGGCGTCCCGCTACGTGGGCCAGGTGATGCTGGCGCTGCTCGACGGGGCCGGGATCACCTGCGACGCCGTGGGCGGGCTGACCATGGGCGCGGACCCCGTGGGCCACGCGATCATGCGCACGGCGGGGGACCAGGGCCGGGCCGTCGACACGTTCGTGGTCCGCAAGGCCCAGAAGAGCTACGGGATGGGCCGTCAGGTCGAGGGCCCCCCGGTGCAGGGCCGCGACGTCGTCGTGGTGGAGGACACCTCCACGACCGGCGGATCCGCGCTCACCGCGGTGGAGGCCCTGCAGCGGGCCGGCGCCAACGTGGTGGCCGTGGCGATCATCGTGGACCGGAGGACCGGCGCCAAGGAGCGCATCGAGGAGACGGCGGGCGTGCCGTGCCTCTACGCCTTCACGAAGGACGAGCTCGGGCTTGACTGACCCCGCCGACCGGGCCGGCGCCCCGGAGGTCGGCGTCGGCCCCTGGGAGGGCCCGTGGCCCGAGGGCGCGCAGTGGGACCCGGAGCTGCTCGAGCACGGGGACCGGCGCAACGTCGTGGACGGCTACCGGTACTGGACGATGGACGCGATCGTCGCCGACCTCGACACCCGCCGGCACGCCTTCCACGTGGCCGTGGAGAACTGGCAGCACGACCTCAACATCGGCTCCGTGGTGCGCACCGCCAACGCGTTCCTCGCCCGGGAGGTGCACATCGTCGGCCGGCGGCGCTGGAACCGCCGCGGAGCCATGGTCACCGACAGGTACCAGCACGTGCGCCACCACGCGAGCGTCGAGGAGTTCACGGCCTGGGCGGACGCCGAGGGCCTGCCGGTGATCGGGATCGACAACTTCCCGGACTCGCAGCAGCTCGAGACCTACGACCTGCCCGAGCGCTGCGTGCTGGTGCTCGGCCAGGAGGGGCCGGGGCTGAGCCCCGAGATGCACGCGGCGGCCGGCGCCACCCTGTCCATCGCCCAGTTCGGCTCGACCCGCTCCATCAACGCCTCGGCCGCGGCCGCCGTGGCGATGCACGCGTGGGTCCGGCGGCACGTGTTCGGCCAGCCGATCGCCTGACGGGCGACCCGCGGCGTTCACCCGCCGTCTCCCCGTCGTCCAACCGCGGCCCTTTGGCTAGAGTGGGAGCCAGGCCACACCCGAACCGAAGGAGCCAGCATGCCCATCGCAACCCCTGATGTCTACGCCGAGATGATCGACCGGGCCAAGGAGAAGGGTTTCGCCTACCCGGCCATCAACGTCACCTCCTCCCAGACCCTCAACGCCGCCATCCGCGGTTTCGCGGAGGCCGGCTCGGACGGCATCATCCAGGCCTCCACCGGCGGCGCGGCCTACTGGTCCGGGGCCTCCGTCAAGGACATGGTCACCGGCTCGCTCGCGATGGCCGCCTTCGCCCGCGAGGTCGCGAAGAACTACGACGTGAACATCGCCCTGCACACCGACCACTGCCCGCAGGACAAGCTCGAGGGCTTCGTGCTGCCGCTGCTGGAGGAGTCGGAGAAGGCCGTGGCCCGCGGCGAGGACCCGATCTTCCAGTCCCACATGTGGGACGGCTCCGCCATCGAGCTCGACGAGAACCTCCGCATCGCCCAGGAGCTGCTGGCCCGCACGAACAAGGCCAAGATCATCCTCGAGGTCGAGATCGGCGCGGTCGGCGGCGAGGAGGACGGCGTGGAGAACGCGATCAACGAGAAGCTGTACTCCACCGTCGAGGACGGCCTCGCCACCGTCGAGGCCCTCGGCGCCGGCGAGAACGGCCGCTACCTCACCGCCCTGACCTTCGGCAACGTGCACGGCGTGTACAAGCCCGGCGGGGTCAAGCTGCGCCCCGAGCTGCTCCAGCAGATCCAGGAGGAGGTCGGCAAGAAGGTCGGCCGGGAGCGTCCCTTCGACCTCGTCTTCCACGGCGGCTCCGGCTCCACCGCCGAGGAGATCGCGAACTCCGTCTCCTACGGCGTGGTCAAGATGAACGTGGACACCGACACCCAGTACGCGTTCACCCGTCCCGTCGCCGGGCACATGTTCGCCAACTACGACGGCGTCCTGAAGATCGACGGCGAGGTCGGCAACAAGAAGAAGTACGACCCGCGCGTGTGGGGCGCCCTGGCCGAGGAGTCCATGGCCGCCCGCGTGGTCGAGGCCTGCCAGAACCTCGGCTCCGCCGGGACCTCCGTCAAGTAGCCGCTCCACCCCTCGCGACAGCCTGCCGCGGCCGCCCGCCGCGGCCGCGGAGAGGACGGCGGCGTCCTGCCCGAGCGGGGCGCCGCCGTCCTCCCCGCGCCCGTCCCTCGAACTCCGCAACCCCGCGCACCGAAAGGACCCCGTCCCCCATGAGCCTCACCGGCAAGAACCTGCTCGGCGGCCCCGAGCCCACCTACCTCACCGAGGACCCGGGCCTGGTCGAGCGCATCGAGGCGGGCGACGAGGCGGAGGACCTCGCCGCGCGCTTCCCGAAGGCCTCCCTCGCCTGGGCCATGTGCGCCGAGGACGCCCTCGCCGAGGGCCGCACCCTCGAGGGGTACGCCTTCGCCCGCGTGGGCTACCACCGCGGCCTCGACGCCCTGCGCGGCCACGGCTGGAAGGGCCACGGACCCGTCCCGTTCTCCCACGAGCCCAACCGGGGCTTCCTGCGGGCGCTCGCTGCCCTGGGCCGGGCGGCCGCGGCGATCGGCGAGTTCGACGAGGCCGAGCGCATCCAGAAGTTCCTCAACGACTCGGACCCCACCGCCGCGGAGCAGCTGCAGCGCTGACCCGGCGGTCGATCGGGCCGGGCGGTGGGCCGGTCAGGACGCGCCGGAGTCCTTGCCTCGTCCGGGACCGGGACCGGGCCCGCGGCCCTCGCCGTTCCGGCGGCCGGGTCCGCGTGGACGCCAGGACGGGCGGGGCCAGTCCCGCTTGGGCAGGCGCACGTTCCACTCGCCCGCCCCCGGGAGCCGCCACCCCCGGCGACGGGCCACGACGGTGACCATGGCGGCGGTGAGGATCGCCGCGGCCATGCCCCAGTTGGGGTAGCCCAGGCCGTGCAGCACGGCCATCTCGGCGCTGGCGATCACGGCGCCCGTGGCGTAGAGGGTGTTGCCGCCGAAGATCATCGGCACCCGCCCCACCGCGATGTCGCGGATCATCCCGCCGCCCACCGCGGTGGTCACGCCGATCATGACGGCCGGCAGCCAGGTCAGTCCCACGTCGAGGGCCTTGCCGGTGCCCGTGGCCGCCCAGCAGCCCACGGCCAGGGCATCGGCCACGACCAGCACGCGGTTGGTCCACTTCCCCTGGAGCCGCAGGAAGAACGCGACCGTGGCCCCCGCGATCGCCGTGATCAGGTACGCGGGGTTCGTCAGGGCCACGGGGAAGCCGACCTGCAGCAGGGTGTCGCGCAGGAGGCCCCCGCCGAGCGCGGAGACGATGGCCAGGAACGCGAAGCCGACGGGGTCCATCTTCAGCTGGCGCGCCACCGCCCCGCCCAGGATGCCGTTGGTCAGCACGCCGAGCAGGTCGACGACGTCGAACGCCACGCTCGGATCGAGAGTCTCCACGGCCACCACGTCCACGCCCACCTCCTCCACGGCCCACCGACGCCCGAGGTTAGCACTCGTCCCGGGGCCGTGCTCCTCCCGCGGTGACGGGCCGGACCCGCTCGATCCCCAGCACACCGCCCGGTCCGGGGCCGGCACGGCCGAGCGGTGGAAGGGCCGGCGCACGCGCCACCAGCACCGCCTCGGGGGCCGGCCCGGGGCCACGGCGCACGACGCGGGAAGCCCCACGGCGAACCCGCACCGGCTCGGGGCAGGTAGGACGAGCCGGCCCGGGGGATCGGCGGGTCAGAGGAAGGGTCGCAGCGGCACCAGGACGGTCTCGGCGAACCAGGCCGCGGGGTGCCGCTCGTCCCACTGGTCGGCGGTCAGCTCCCGGCAGTTCACGCTGTCGGCGGCGAAGACCTCCTCCATGTCCGCGGCGAAGTCCCGGTCGTGGATCTCCAGGTTCGTCTCGTAGTTGAACCCCAGGCTCAGCCGGTCGATGTTGGCGGTGCCGACGATCGACCACTGCCCGTCGATGGTCGCCGTCTTGGCGTGGATCATCGCGTTCCGGTAGAGCAGCACCGTGATGTTGGCGGCCAGCAGCGTGGAGTAGAAGCCGCGGGAGAGCCAGTCGGCGAGCACGTGGTTGGAGTCCTCGGGCAGGATCACGCGCACGTCCACGCCGCGCCGGGAGGCCTCGACCAGGGCGGAGAGGATCTGCTGGTCGGGGATGAAGTAGGCGGTGGTGAGGTAGATGTGGTCCGTGGCCCGGTGGATGGCGTCGAGGTAGACGCTCCGGATCGGGTACACCAGGCTGGCAGGAATGTTGTTGATCGCGCGCACCCGGGAGTCCCAGGAGCCGGGGTTCACGTGCGGCAGCTTCGGCCGGCGCGCCGAGGGGTGGTTCCACACCGCCGCGAACGAGTGCCCCAGCTCGAAGGCGGCGGGGCCGGTGAGCCGCACGTGGGTGTCGCGCCACTGCGTGGCGTAGTGCGAGCCGAGGTTGTAGCCGCCCACGAACCCGATCTCGTCGTCGACGACCAGCAGCTTGCGGTGGGTCAGCCCGGTCGCCTGCAGCGGGCTCAGCAGCAGCCGTGGGCGCAGGACGGGGAAGCGGAAGACGTGCACGTCGGGGTGGAAGCGGTAGAACCGGCGGGGCACCACGAGGTTGCCGAACCCGTCGTACATCACGTGCACCTCGACGCCGCGGGCGGCGGCGGCGTTGACGGCGTCCAGGAACTCACGGCCGACCTCGTCGTCCTTCCAGATGAAGGTCTCCAGCTGCACGCGGCGCTCCGCGCCCCGGATCGCGGCGAGCATGTCCCGGTAGAGGTCCTCCCCGTAGGTGTAGACCGTGGTGCCGGTCTCCGCGACCGTGTGCTCGAACGTGCCCGGGCGCGGGAACCCGGAGCGCCGCGAGCGGCTCCGGCGCTTGACCGCGTCGGTCGCCACCAGGGTGGCCACCACCGCCGACTGCACGGCCAGCATGCCGGCGACGGAGCGGACGGCGACGGAGCGGAGCATGCGGGGGCCGGTGGCGCGAGGGGACGTCATCCGTAAAGCCTAGCCGCGCGTCCTGCCCGGGTCCGTCAGGGGCGGAGGGCGACCACCAGGCTGATCTCGACGACCGCTCCGTCGGGAAGACTCGTGACCCCGACGGCGGCTCGTGACGGGCGGCCGTCCTCCCCGAACGCCTCCAGCAGCTCCTCCGAGGCCCCGTCGAGCACGTCCGGGTGAGCGGTGAACCCCGGAGCCGCCGCAACGTACCCCGTCATGGAGACGATCCGCTGCACACGGTCGAGACCGCCGAGGTGGTGGGCCAGGCTCGCGAGACAGTTCCGCACCGCCAGCCGCGCACAGCCACGGGCGTCCTCGGCGGCGGGCCCCTCCGGTGCGCCGACGGCTCCCCGGTGGTCGAGGGCGCCCCGCACCGCATGGGTGTGGCCTGCCGTGAACGCCAGGGGGCCCGCCACAGTCACCGGAACGTAGGCACCCGCCGGGGCCGGTGTGGGCGGAAGCTCTCCGAGATAGGTCTCGTGGTCGTGGCGGGCACGGCCCGCGGCGGAGTCGTGGTGGCGCGAACGGTCGGGAAGCACGGTCTCTCCTCAGCAAGCAATGATTGTCGACGATCAGACACTATGGGATCATGAGACATGCCCAACATCCAAAGGTTCATTCCTGAGGGCCCCGAGCCCGACCGGGTCATCGGCGTGGTCAACCCCTACGACATGGCGCTGGACCGGGAGCTGTGGCGCTGGATGCCCGACAACGTCTCTCTCGCCGTCGCCCGCACCCCCCATCACCCCATGGTGGTGGACGAGATCATGGCGAGCGCGCTCGGCGACGACGCCGAGGTCCGCTCCACCGCCCGGTGCCTCACCGCTGTCGCGCCGGAGGCGGTGGTGTTCGCCTGCACCTCCGGGAGCTTCGTCAACGGGATCGAGGGGGCCAGGAAGATCTCCGCCGCCATCGGGGAGGAGGTGCATGCCCCGGCCGTGACCACGTCCGAGGCGCTGCTCGAGGCGCTGGACGCCCTGGCGGTCACCCGTCTGGCCATCGCCACGCCCTACGTCCCCAAGCTGACGGAGCGGCTCGAGGACTTCCTGGCCGCGGACGGCCGCAGCGTCGTGGGGACCGCGGGGCTGGGTCTGGACCGCCTCATCTGGCACGTGCCCTACAACGTCACCGCCGATCTCGTGCGCCGGGCCGACCACCCGGATGCGGAGGCCGTGTTCGTGTCCTGCACCAACCTGCCCACGTTCCACATCATCGCGACCCTCGAGGAGGAGCTCGGCAAACCCGTGCTCACCGCCAACCAGGTCACCGCGTGGGCGGGCCTGCGCCGGCTCGGGCTGCCCCTGGTGACCGATGACCAGCGCCTGGGCGAGGTCGGGCGCGCGGCCTGATGCGGATCGGCCGACCGGCCGACGACGGCGGAGGAATGACGACGACGGCGCCCCGCTGGGGCGGGGGGCCGTCGTCGTCGGTGGAGCCGCCCGGCGGGGCGGCGACCTGCTTCAGCGGCTGAACAGGGCCCCGAGCCCCTCGGCGCGAACGGGGTGGCCGGCCAGGCGGAGACCCTGCCAGGCGGTGACCTGGTTGGCCGTGAGCACGGGCGCGCCCAGGGCCTCCTCGAGCCGGGGGAGCGAGGCGATCGTGTGCAGCGCGGTGTCCGGGATCAGCAGGCACTCCGCGCCGGTCAGATCGGCGGCGCGCGCGGTCCCGAGCACCCACTCGGCGTCCAGCAGGCCCGCGTCCTCGCCGCTGGGAACGTCGTAGGTGGACAGGGCGGTCACCGTGATCCCGTCCTGCTCCAGGAGCCGCACGAAGTGCGAGGCGACGTCCTCCGGGTAGGTCGCGGCCACCGCGACCCGGCTCAGCCCCAGGTGGTGCACCGCCTCGGCGAAGGCCAGGGAGGTCGAGGAGGACGGGGCGCCGGCGGCCTCCTCGATCCACCTCGCCTGCTCCAGGCATCCCTCCCGGCCGTAGACGAAGCTGCCCGAGGTGCACGCCCACATCGCCGCGCCGGGGGAGAGCTCGCGGGCCTTCTCGGCGGACGGCACCAGGTTGTCCCGGGAGCCCAGGGCCAGCAGCGCGTCGACGTCGTGGTCCGTGCTGCCCTCCCAGGTGTGGATCACCGGGAAGGAGGTGTCCGGGATGAGCTGTTCGAGGGCGGGGAACTCGTCCTCCGCGCTGTGGCCGGGGTAGAGGATGGCGACGGTGTGCATGGTGCCGGGGGCCCTTTCGTGGTGTGTTGCACGTCTCACCAAAAAGCTTACAGTTGGATTGTAGACAATCATAGGGTGCCGTTCCGTGGCGCCTCTGCCCTCGATCCAACGGAGACGATCCATGACGCGGTACATCACCATCACCCTGGAGAAGCGGGGCGTCACCGCCCGGGCGCGACTGCTCGACGACGAGGCGCCGCGCACCGCCGAGGCCGTGTGGCAGGCGCTGCCCCAGTCCGGGCAGGTGTTCCACGGCAAGTTCGCGCGCAACGAGATCTACGCGCTCGTTCCCGCCTTCGCCGCGGAGGAGCCCGGTCCCGAGAACCAGACGATCACGCCGATCCCCGGGGACCTGTGCTACTTCACCTTCGAGGGTGTGCTCGACAATCCCGCCTACGGCTACGAGGCCTCCGCGGGGACCACCGAGAACCGCCTGCTCATCGACCTGGCCGTCTTCTACGGACGCAACAACCTGCTGGTCAACGGGGACGTCGGGTGGGTTCCGGGCAATGTCTTCGCGGCCGTCGAGGAGGGGCTCGAGGAGCTGGCCGCCGCGTGCCAGGACGTCTGGATGGGCGGAGCCCGCGGCGAGACGCTGAGCTTCGCCCGCGCCGGGACGGCCTGACGCGAGGCTCCGCACCGGTCCGCGCGGGGCGACGGTCCCCGCGGCTCAGCTGCGGCGCACGTAGCCCAGCTCCTTGTCCACCTGGTTGACCAGCTCCTCGCCGGCGCACCAGCGGGCGAGGTTCTGCGCGAACTGGTCCGCCAGGGTGTCCCGCCAGCCGGCGACGTCCCCGCTCATGTGCGCCGAGACGTGCACGTTCTCCAGCTGCCAGAACGGATGCTCGACGGGCAGCGGCTCCTCGTGGAAGACATCCAGCGAGGCGGCGGCGATGCCGCCGTCCCGCAGGGCCTCGACCAGGGCAGGCTCGTCCACGAGGGGGCCCCGTCCCACGTTCACCAGATGGGCGGTCGGCTTCATCCGGGCCAGCACCTCTGTGCCCACGAGCCCACGGGTGTCCTCGGTCAGCGGGGCGATGAGCACCAGGTGGTCCGCCCAGCCGGCGTGCTCGGCGAGGTCCGCACTGGGAACCACGGTCCCGAAGTCCGGGTCCTCCTCCCGCGCGGTGCGTCCGGCCCCTCGGACCTCCAGGCCGACGGCCCGGAGCAGCCGGGCCGTCGCCCGTCCGATGCCCCCCGTGCCCACCACGAGGGCGTGCTGCCCCGCACTGCGCTGCACCTCGCGGTGCTTCCAGGCGGACCGGCGCTGGAGGTCCTTGCTGACGTGCAGCTGCTTGTCGTGGGCGAGCACCGACGCCAGGACGAACTCCGCGATGGGTCCGTCGAAGGCGCCGTGGGCATTGGTGACCTGGATCGTGGACTCCCGCAGCTCGTCGAAGAGCAGGGAGTCCACGCCCGCGGCGGCCACGTGGACCCACTCCAGGGAGTCGGCGTGGGGCCATGCGTCGTGCAGGGCGGGGGAGAAGAAGTCCCAGACGAACAGGACCTGGGCTCCGGGCAGGGCCCCGGGCAGGCCCTCCGCGTCGGTCCAGACCACGTCGGCGTGGTCCTCGATGTCCGAGGCGTTGTAGGGGGCGCTCGTGCCGGGTGCCGTGAGGACGACGACCTTCGGATGTCGCCGGGGGTGCCGGGGCTGCGGTGTCTCTTCCATGGGGCCACTGTAAGACGCCTCAGGATTGTTGACAATAAGTCGATTGTGCGCGGAGAATGTGGGCCATGACATCTATCAGCCCCGTTCTCAAGCAGGCGACCCCGGTGGTCGTGGACCACGCCCAGGGAAGCTGGATCCACGGAACCGACGGCCGGTCCTACCTCGACTTCACCACCGGCATCGGTGTCACCAGCACGGGTCACTGCCACCCGAAGGTGGTCGCCGCCGCTCGGGAGCAGGTCGGCAAGATCATCCACGCGCAGTACACCACCGTGATGCACCAGCCGCTGCTGGCGCTGACCGAGAAGCTGGGCGAGGTGCTGCCCGAGGGACTGGACTCCGTGTTCTACGCCAACTCCGGCTCGGAGGCCGTGGAGGCGGCCATCCGCCTGGCGCGCATGGCCACCGGTCGGCCCAACATCGTCGTGTTCCAGGGCGGCTTCCACGGCCGGACCGTGGCCGCCGCCTCCCTCACCACCGCCGGCACGAAGTTCTCCGCCGGCTACGCGCCCCTCATGGCCGGCGTGCACATGTCCGCGTTCCCGTATGCCTACCGCTACGGCTGGGACGAGGAGACGGCGGTGGCCTTCGCCCTCCAGGAGCTGGACTACCTGCTGCAGACCCGCACGGCGCCCAACGACACGGCGGCGTTCCTCATCGAGCCCGCCCTGGGCGACGGCGGCTACCTCCCCACGCCAGGGGCCTTCATGGACGGACTGCGCGAGCGCGCCGACCGGCACGGCATCCAGCTGATCTTCGACGAGGTGCAGGCGGGCGTCGGGCGGACCGGCAGGTTCTGGGGCCACCAGTACTCCAACGTCGCTCCGGACATCATCATCACGGCCAAGGGCATCGCCTCCGGCTTCCCGATCTCCGCCATCGCGGCCTCCATCGAGACCATGTCCAAGGCCTGGCCGGGCTCCCAGGGCGGCACCTACGGCGGCAACGCCGTCTCCGCCGCGGCCGGCGTCGCGACCCTCGAGGTCGTCGAGGAGGAGGGTCTCGTAGAGAACTCCCGCGTGCGCGGCGAGCAGCTGCAGGCCGGGCTGATCCAGATCCAGGAGCGCTTCCGCGTGATCGGCGACGTCCGAGGCCGTGGCCTGATGCAGGGCATCGAGTTCACCGCCGAGGACGGGTCCCCGGACGCCCGGACGGCCGCCGCCGTCCAGCAGGCCACCACGGACCAGGGTCTGCTCACGCTGACGTGCGGTCCCGCGGGCAACGTGGTGCGGCTCATCCCCGCCCTCGTGGTCACCGCCGACGAGATCACCACCGGCCTGGAGCGCTTCGAGGCCGCGCTGGCCGCTGTCACCGAGGCGGTCACCACCGCCACCGGATCCTGAAGGACACCATGAATCCCGCCACCCCCGAGCCCACGACGGCCGTTCGCGCGAGCAGCGACGCGAAGACCACGGACGCCCGGGCCGTCGCCGCGCGCGAGCAGGCCTCGGCGGAGCCGGCCGTGCTGGCGCGCCTGGCGGCCGCCGGAGTGGCCGCCGACTCCTCGCCGCGCCGGCTGGCCGAGTACGCCTACGACGCCTCCAACTACCGGGTGGCGCCCCTGGCCGTCGTGTTCCCGCGCACCGTGCAGGACGTGCTGGCGGCGGTGGTGGCGTGCCGGGAGACCGGCACGCCGCTGATCGGCCGCGGCGGGGGCACGTCCATGGCCGGCAACGCCGTGGGCCCCGGGGTGGTGCTGGACTTCTCCCGCCACATGAACCGCATCCGCGCCATCGACGAGGCCGCGGGCACTGTCGACGTGGACCCGGGGGTGGTCCTCTCGGATCTCACCCGGGAGGTGGAGCGGGCCACCGGCGACCGCTCCACCTTCGCCCCGGACCCCTCCTCGAAGAACCGTGCGACCGTGGGCGGGGCCATCGGCAACGACGCGTGCGGCAACCACTCCGTGCGCTACGGCCGCACCTCCGACCACGTGGCGGAGATCGACGTCGTCACCACCGACGGGGCCCGGCTCACCGCCACGACCACGCAGCTGCGCGCCACCGACCCGCAGGACGCGTTCTCCGCCGCCCGTGCGGCGGAGCTGACGGCGTCGCTGACGCAGCTGGCGCGGGAGAACCTGGCCGCCTTCCGGGTGGAGCTGGGCCGGATCCAGCGCCAGGTCTCCGGGTACCACTTGGAGAACCTGCTGCCCGAGAAGAAGTTCAACGTGGCACGGGCCCTCGTGGGGTCGGAGGGCACCTGCGCCGTCGTCGTCGGGGCTCGGATGAAGCTCGTCCCCAAGCCCGCCAGCGCGCTGCTGGTGTGCCTGGGCTACGAGGACGTCGTGGAGGCCGCCCGGGACATCACCACCGTCCTGGAGTTCTCGCCGGCGGCCGTGGAGGGCACGGACGAGGCCATCGTGGAGACCATGAGGTTCCGCCGTGGGGCGGACTCCGTGCTGGGCCTGCCCGCCGGACGGGCCTGGTTGTTCGTGGACCTGGACGGCGACGAGCCCGAGGCGGTGGCCGCCGAGGCCGACCGCCTGCTCGCGCGGCTGGCGGGCAACGGCCGGGTCGTGGAGGGCCGGGCCGTACCGGACCTCGTGGAGCGCGCCTCGCTGTGGCGCGTGCGCGAGGACGGCGCGGGCCTGTCCTCCCGGCTGGCCGGCGGCGGGGAGTCCTGGCCCGGCTGGGAGGACTCGGCCGTGGCCCCGGAGGACCTCGCGGACTACCTGGCGGACCTGCGCGTCCTGATGGCCGAGCACGGGCTCGACGGCGTCATGTACGGCCACTTCGGTGCCGGGTGCATGCACATCCGCATCACCTTCGACCTGCGCACCGAGGCCGGGCGGGAGGTGTTCCGCCGCTTCACCCGCGAGGCCGCCGAGCTCGTGGTCCGCCACGGCGGGTCGCTGTCCGGCGAGCACGGGGACGGGCGCGCACGCTCGGAGCTGCTGCCGATCATGTACTCCCCGGCGGTGCTCACGGCCTTCACCCGGTACCGCCGGCTGTGGGACCCCTCAGGGATCCTCAACCCCGGTTCGATGACGGACCCCGACCCCCTGGACGCCCACCTGGCGCTGGAGGGCATCCCGGCGCGGGAATGGCGCACGAGCTTCGACCTGCGCCCGGTCGGCAGCCACGGCGGCGGCTCCCTGGCGGAGACGGACGATGCGGCCACCGCCTCCGGCGCGGGCACCGACCCGTGGGTCCACGCCGTCCAGGGCTGCATCGGCGTCGGCCGCTGCCGCGCGGACACCGGCGGGGTCATGTGCCCCAGCTACCGGGCCACCCGGGACGAGAAGGACTCCACCCGCGGCCGGGCCCGTGTGCTCCAGGACATGGTCCGCGGCGCGGCCGGCGTGCGGGAGGGCTGGCGCTCGGAGGAGGTGCGCGAGGCCCTGGACCTGTGCCTCTCCTGCAAGGCCTGTTCCACCGACTGCCCGGCCGGCGTGGACATGGCCACCTACAAGTCCGAGTTCTTCGACCACTACTACCGGGGCCGGCTCCGACCGATCTCGCACTTCTCGCTGGGCTGGCTGCCGCGCTGGCTCGAGCTCACCGGGCGGATCGCCCCGCTGGTCAACGCGGTGCTGGCCACGCCCCTGGGCAAGGTCGCCGCCGCGCTGGGCGGGCTGACCACCCGGCGCTCCCTGCCGCGCTTCGCCGGGGCGGGGGAGTGGCGCCGCGAGGTCGCCGCCGCACGGGGCGCCGGGACGGAGCCGGGGACCGCGCTGCTGTTCGTCGACACCTTCACCCGGGGATTCCGCCCCGAGGTGGCCGGTGCAGCCCTGCGCGTCCTCGCCGACTCCGGGGAGACCGTGGAGTGCTCCCCGGACGCCTGCTGCGGGCTCACGTGGATCTCCACCGGTCAGCTCGGCACCGCGAAGAAGCTGCTCTCCCGGGCCGCGGAGACGCTCGACGACGGCACGGACCGTCCGATCGTGGTCGTGGAACCCAGCTGCGCCGCGGCCCTGCGGAAGGACCTGCCCGAGCTCGTCCCCACGGAACAGGCACGGCGGGTCGCGGCTCGCGTCCGCAGTTTCGCGGCGCACACGGCCGAGCGGGCCGCGGGCGGGTGGACCCCGTCCCCGGCCCGCCCCGTGCCCGAGCAGGTGGTGCTGCAGACCCACTGCCACGAGTACTCGGCGTTCGGCGCAGGCGGCCAGCGGGCCGCCCTGAGGGCCGCGGGCGTGGCCGACGTGGTGGACGCCACCGGATGCTGCGGCGTGGCCGGCAACTTCGGGTTCGAGCGGCAGCACTTCGAGGTCAGCATGCAGGTCGCCGAGAACGCCCTGGCACCCGCCCTGCGCGGCACGGGTGCCGGGACCGCGGTGCTCACCGACGGCTTCTCCTGCGCCATGCAGGTCGACCAGCTCGACGCCACCAGACCGGGTCTGCACCTGGCCCAGATCCTGGACCCGGGCCCGCCGCAGCCGGCCGCCCTCGACCGAACCCGTTCCACGACCCCGAAAGAGGACACCCCATGACCACCAACGTCAACGCCTCTCGCACCTCCCAGAAGGCCCTCGACGCCGTCGGCAAGGTCAGCACCGGCCTCTACATCGACGGCCAGTGGTGCGAGGCCGCCTCCGGCAAGCGCTTCGACGTCGTCAACCCTGCCACCGAGGAGGTCGTCGCCACGGTCGCCGACGGCGGCACCGAGGACGCCCAGCGCGCCATCGAGACGGCCGGCCGCGTCCAGAAGGACTGGGCGGGGACCCCGCCCCGGGCGCGCAGCGAGATCCTGCGCCGCGCGTACGACATCATCATGGAGCGCCAGGACGAGCTGGCCCTCGTCATGACCACGGAGATGGGCAAGCCCTTCGCCGAGGCGAAGGGCGAGGTGGCCTACGCGGCCGAGTTCTTCCGCTGGTTCTCCGAGGAGGCCGTGCGCATCGGCGGCGACCAGACCACCACGGGCGACGGCAAGAACCGCATCCTCGTCTCCAAGGAGCCGGTGGGCCCGTGTGTGCTGGTCACCCCGTGGAACTTCCCGCTGGCCATGGGCACCCGCAAGATCGGCCCGGCCATCGCCGCCGGCTGCACCATGGTGTTCAAGCCCGCGAACCTCACCCCGCTGTCCTCCCTCGCCCTGGTGGACATCCTCGTGGAGGCCGGCCTTCCCGAGGGCGTGCTGAACGTGGTGTGCACCTCCAAGGCCTCCGCCGTGGTCGGGCCGTGGATGTCCAGCGGCATCGCCCGCAAGATCAGCTTCACCGGCTCCACCGAGGTGGGCGTGCGCCTGCTCGAGCAGGCAGCCCAGCACGTCATGCGCTCCTCCATGGAGCTCGGGGGCAACGCGCCGTTCGTCGTCTTCGAGGACGCCGACCTGGACCGCGCGGTCGAGGGCGCCGTCGCCGCGAAGATGCGCAACATGGGCGAGGCCTGCACCGCCGCCAACCGCCTGTTCGTGCAGCGCTCGATCGCGGACGAGTTCTCCGAGCGGCTCGCCGCGCGCCTGGGCTCGCTGTCCGTCGGCGACGGCGCGGAGGACGGCACCGACGTCGGTCCCCTCGTCGAGGAGAAGGCGCTGGCCAAGGTGCAGGAGCTGGTGGACGACGCGGTGTCCAAGGGGGCCACGGTCGTCTGCGGCGGCTCCCGTCCGGACCGGCCCGGCTACTTCTACAGCCCGACCGTCCTGTCCGACGTGGACGCGTCCGCCCAGCTGATGAACGAGGAGATCTTCGGCCCCGTGGCCCCCGTGATCCCCTTCGACACGGAGGAGGAGGTCGTCCGGCTGGCCAACGACACCCCCTGGGGCCTGGTGGGCTATCTGTTC
Organism: Kocuria rhizosphaericola; assembly: GCF_044462205.1. NCBI lineage: Bacteria > Bacillati > Actinomycetota > Actinomycetes > Micrococcales > Micrococcaceae > Kocuria > Kocuria rhizosphaericola. The sequence continues at coordinate 53,045 of NZ_JBISWK010000035.1, forward strand.
ACCCAGGACATCGACCGCGGCTTCCGGGTGGGCGACGCCCTCGAGGTCGGCATGCTCGGGCTCAACACCGGCATCGTCTCCAACCCGGCGGCGCCGTTCGGAGGGGTCAAGGCCTCCGGACTCGGCCGTGAAGGCGGCCGCGTGGGCATCGAGGAGTTCCTCGAGTACAAGTACATGGCCGTTCCCCGCGGCTGACCCGCCGGCCCGGTGCGCCGGGCCCCGACGTGCGAGAGCCCTTCGCCCGGCCGTTCTGGCCGGGCGAAGGGCTCTCACACGTTCGCGCAGGCCTGGGCGCGTTCCTGCTCGTCCCGTGCTCGCCGCTCATCCCTCCGGAGGGGCCAGGCGGCCGATGGCATCCTCCATGTGGTCCAGGAGCAGCTGGTCGGCGCTCTCGACGTCGGCCCGACCGATCGCCTCGGCGATGTCCCGGTGCTCGTCCAGGCGGAACCAGTGCGACGTGTACTTCGTCTCCAGCGCGGTGATGCACATGCGGGTCTCCACCATGAGCGTGGTGTGCATCCGCGCCAGCCGGCGGCTGCCGGCGAGGGCCACGAGCAGCGCGTGGAACTCCACGTCGGCCTCCGTGAGCGCGTCCGTGTCGTTCTGCGCGACGGCCGCCGCCATCGTCTGCACCACCTCGAGGAGCCGTTCACCGGCGTGTTCCGCGTGGACCTGGATGGCCCGTGCCGCAGCGGCGCGTTCTACGGCCGTGCGCGCCAGGTACATGTCCCGCACGTCGTCGTCCGTGACCTCGATGACGAACACGCCCCGGTTCCGGATGCTGACCAGCAGGCCTTCCTGGGCGAGCCGCTGCATGGCCTCGCGCAAGGGTCCCCGGCTCACGCCCAGGCGGCGGCTGAGCTCGGCCTCGTTCAGCTGCTGCCCCGGCGCCAGGTCCCCCTCGCCGATGGCCCGGCGCAGCTGACGCGCGATGAGTGCCGGCGTGGTCTCCTGGACCACCGGTTGCAGAATGGGGCTGGTCATGGTGCCTCCGGACGTGAGGGCGGTGCTCGATGAAATGATTGTGGACAATCATACCGCGAGGAAACGGAATCCTGGCATGTCGCCGGGATGTTCCGCGAGACCCCGCGCCGAGTCCCCGGCCGGAATCTCTTCCCGGACGGTGTTGCCGTGGCCCGCATCACGTGTTTCGAGTCCTTTTGTCGAAAGTCCTGCGCAAGGACTTTCCGCTGGCTTCGACAGTCAGGAAGATCGCACTGCGCATCACCGGCCTGGGAGCCACCCCTGTGGCCTCGCTCTTCACCGAGGACGAGATCCGGGCGTTCGGCGGACGCCGCGGCATGGTCAGCATCCTGCGCGAGGTCGACACCGACGAAGGCGTGATCGGACCCGGTGGGGCTGCCGCGCATCCGTCGGCCGACATCGTGCTGGCCGTGATCCAGTCGATCGGGCCGCTGGCGGTCGGAGGGAACCCGTTCACCATCGAGCGGATCATGAAGCGGGTCGACATCATCGGCACCCGGCACCATGTCGAGGCCACCAGCCCGGCGATCGCAGCGGTCGAGATGGCCTGCTGGGACATCGTGGGCAAGCTCAGCGGCCAGCCCCTGGCCAACCTGGTCGGCGGCGAGGTGCGCGACGAGGTCGAGTTCTTCTGCTGTCTCAGCCACCAGCCGGCCTCCGACGTGGCCGCCGACGCCGCCAAGGGCTGCGCCGAGGGCTTCCGGACCTTCTGCCTCACGGTCGGCTCGGGTGAGCCGTCGCAGGACATCGAGCGGGTGGGGGCGATCCGCTCCGCGACGGGCCCGGACGCGAAGATCCGGGTGGACGCCAACGAGGCCTCCTGGACCCGGGACGACCAGCTGGAGCTGATCGAGGCCGGGGCCGCGGATGTGGTCTCGGTGGACAACCGGATGGACAGGGGCCCGGCGACGACATGCGCCGAGCCGCGAGACCTCCCGATGACCGCCGACCCACCGCGGCGTGTTGCCCGGATCACATCGACACCATATGCTCGTTGTAGACAATCGTACGAAGGGAGGGGGATCTGCCATGTTCGTCACGGCGCTTCACCGCGTGCCCGCCCCGGGCCGCCCGCGATCCGCGGATCCCGTGGCCGGAGGTGCTTGACGTGGCCGCCCCGTCGCCGGGCCTCGCACCCGGTCCCGCGCCGGTGACCTCCGGGGGCCCGCGCCCCCGGCTGCCCTCGGTCGCCACGACAGGACTGGAGGCGGTCAAGGACGCCCTGCGACCCGGAGTCCTCAACGGTGACGTCTGCGCGGCGTGGCAGGCCGTCATCGATCGCGGCCCGGATCATGGGGACTGCCCCAGGCACCACTGCGGGTACGCGGTCGGCATCGGCTTCCCCCCGAGCCGGGTCGGCGGCGCAGGGGTCGCCGTGCTGGTCCGGCCGCCCATCAACAGGAGGAAAGAGAATGACTGATCTGACAGACCTCACCGCACTGGAGCTGCTGGACGGGTACCGCCGCGGCGACATCTCGCCCGTCGACGCCACGCGTGACGCGCTCAAGGCCGTCGAGGAGCACGACGGCGCGGTGAACGCCTTCGTCGTCGTGGACCCCGAACAGGCCATGCGGGCGGCGGCCGACTCGGAGCGGCGCTGGCGCACCGGGCAGGTGCTGGGTCCGGGCGACGGCGTTCCCACCTCCATCAAGGACATCTTCTACACCCGGGGCTGGCCGACCCTCCGTGGCACGCGGCTCATCGACGAGGACCGCGTCTGGGAGGAGGACGCTCCCTGCGTGGCCCGGCTGCGCGAGACCGGTGCCGTGCTCATCGGCAAGACGACCACGCCGGAGTTCGCCTGGAAGGGGGTCACGGACTCCCTCCGCCACGGCTCGACCGGCAATCCCCGGGACGCCCGCCTGACCTCGGGCGGATCCAGCGGAGGCAGCGCGACCGCCGTGGGGATGGGCATGGGGCCCTGGGCCGTCGGCACCGACGGCGGCGGCTCCGTCCGCATCCCCGCGGCCTTCACCGGCACGGTCGCGATCAAGCCGACCTACGGTCTCGTGCCGATGTTCCCGGCCAGTCCCTTCGGGACGCTCGCGCACGCCGGGCCCATGACCCGCACCGTGGCCGACGCCGCGCTGATGCTCGACGTGATCACGCGCTTCGACTCGCGTGACTGGTCGGCCCTGCCGACACCCACGTGGTCCTTCCTGGACGGGCTCGACGACGGGGTCCGCGGCCTGCGCATCGCCTTCTCGCCCACGCTCGGGTTCGGGCAGAACGACCCGGAGGTCGAGCGGCTCGTCCGTGCGGCCGCCGAGCGGTTCCAGGACCTCGGAGCCGAGGTGGAGGAGGTGGACCCGGGCATCGAGGACCCGGTCGAGGCGTTCCACACCCTGTGGTTCGCCGGCGCGGCCAAGGTGCTGGAGGGCTACGGTCCCACGGCGATGGAGCGGGCCGATCCCGGTCTGCGCCGGAGCATCGAGGAGCAGGGCGAGATCAGCGCCTCGGGCTTCCTCGACGCCACCGCCGTGCGGATGGACCTCGGGGTGACCATGGGTCGCTTCCACGAGACCTACGACCTGCTGCTCACTCCCACGCTGCCGATCCCTGCGTTCCCGCGCGACCGTGACGCGCCGGAGGGATGGCACTCCCCGGACTGGACCAGCTGGACGCCGTACACCTACCCGTTCAACATGACCCAGCAGCCCGCGATCAGTGTCCCGTGCGGCTTCACGGAGGCAGGCCTGCCGGCCGGCCTCCAGATCGTCGGGCCCCGCCACGCGGACCGCACGGTGCTCCGCGCCGGCCAGGCCTACGAGCAGGCGGTCGACTGGGGAACCCGGCGTCCGGCGCGCGCGGTGGCCGGCCACGGCTGACCACTGGAGCGGGGCCACGACGGACCCTGTGCGCGACCACCACCACGAATCCGGTCGATTCGTCGTCAACCGCGCGTTCGGGTTCCTGCGTCGGAGGCGGGGCCGACAGACCCCGGGGCGCCGGACGACGCACCGTGCCGAGGCCTCCTCGGCCTCGTGGGTCTCCACCTGCGGTGCCGGCCGGCCGGGACCCCGATCTCCGAGGAGCTCGGGCAGACGGGCAGGACCGAGGGCAACGTGTGGACCGAGCTCAAGGACCTGGTCACGCACTACTGGCGTCCGATGCTCACCCTGTCGGGTCTTGTGATCGCCCTGGACGCGGCGAACTGCACGCTGCTGAGCCCCGTGCCCACCTGCCTGGAGGGAAAGGTCGGCATGGGTAGCAGAGGGTCCTGACCGTCATGTTCCCCACCCAGGTGCGCTCGGCCGGGTCCGCGATCACCTGCAGCATCTCGACGTCGATCTTCGGCGCCGCCGCGCCCCTGGTGAACGAGGGGCCCATCGAGACCACAGGCAACCCCCTGGTGCCGGCTCTCCCCATGATGGTCGGTCGGGTCGTGGGCCTGATCGCGGTGGGCTTCATGAATGAGACCGTCGGCGCGTCCCTGCGCGGTACCGAGATCCCCGGGACGGAGCCGCACGACGACGCCAGGGGCTCCGGGATCAGCCCCCGAGCAGGCGCAGCGCGGTCAGGGCGTAGGCGCGCGCGGCGAGCACCAGCTCGTCCACGCCCACGGACTCGTCGACCTGGTGGGCCTGGTCGTTGAGCCCGCCGGGGCCCATGACCACCGTGGGGACGCCGTGGTCCCGGGCGATGAAGCCGCCGTCGCAGGCGGCGGTCCAGCCGCCCACGGACGCCGGACCGCCGAGCTCGGCGACGGCGCCGTGCACGGTGGTGACCAGAGGGTGGTCGAGGTCCGTGCGGAACCCCGGCATGGCCATGGTGACCTCGACGTCCACGGAGATGCCGTCCCCGGGAATGCCGGCCGCGTCCACGTCCGCCAGCAGCTCCGCGGCGAGCCGGTGCGGGTCCTCGCCCGGCATCAGTCTGCGGTCGAGCCACACGCGGCAGGAGGGCGCGACCATCGAGGGGGTGCGTCCGCCCTCGATCCGCCCGACGTTCCAGCTCCCGGCGCCCAGCAGGGGATCGAGGTCCCGCTGCCGGCGCGCGTGGTCGGCGCGGACGATCTCGAGCACCCGGGCCGCGGCGTCGATGGCGTTGCGCCCGTCCGCGGGCCGCCCGGAGTGTGCCGGCACCCCGGTGACGGCGAGCTCCAGGTAGGCGTCGCCCCGGCACGCCACCACCGTCTGGAGGTCCGTGGGCTCGGCGACCACGCAGGCACGGAAGTCCCGGCCGAGCCCCTGCCGCGTCAGGTGCCGGATCCCGAGGCCCAGGTCCTCCTCGTCCACGGTGCTGGCCAGCCGCACGGGGCCGCTCAGCGGCGCACCGGAGCGGCGCAGGGCGTCCATGGCCACGAGCACGGCCGCGAGACCGCCCTTCATGTCGGTGGACCCCCGCCCGTAGAGCCGGCCGTCCTCGACGACGGAGCGGAACGGTTCCCGGTTCCAGCCGGGCCCGGCGGGCACCACGTCGGAGTGCCCGAGGAAGAGCAGGCCGGGACCGTCCCCGACGGGCCCGCCGGGGACCAGTTCCACGTCCACGTTCGGCCGGCCCGGGGCGGCGGGGTCGGTGCGGACCTCGAGCCCGCGGGCGCGGCCGGCCCGCTCCAGGACCTGGACGGTGCGCTCCTCGGTGCCGCCGGGGTTCTCCCCACCGGCGTCGACGAGGGCGCAGGTCAGTGCCACGACCTCGTCCGGGGCGACGAGACCGAGGACGGCGTGCTCGAGCTCATGGGCAGTCTGCATGGCTCCTCCCGGACCGGGCTCCGCCCGCGTCGTCGATCAGCGGTCGAGCTCCTCGCGGGCGATGTCCAGGGCGCGCGCCAGTCGCTGCACGCCGACCTCCGTGCGCTCCGGGGTGGTCGAGGCGAAGCAGAGCCGGAAGGCGTCCTCGAAACGGCCCGAGGGGGACAGCGACGCGCCCGGGATGAAGGCGACGCCCTCGGCGAGGGCGATCTCGAACAGCCGCGAGGTGGAGACGCGGGAGTCTTCGCCCTGGAGGGTCACCCAGAGGAAGAACCCGCCCTCGGGGTCCGTGGTGGTCACCCGGGAGCCCAGGTTCCGGGCGATCGAGGCGTCCATCGCCTCCTTGCGCCGACGGTACTCGGTGCGCAGCCCGGTCAGGTGGTCGTCGTAGCCGCCCTGGCGCACGAACCGCTCCACGATGTGCTGGCTGGGCACGTTCGTGCACGTGTCCATGGCCTGCTTGCCGGCGATGAGCAGCTTGCGCAGCTTCGGGTCCGCGTCCACCCAGCCCACGCGCAGTCCGGGGGCGAGCACCTTGGAGAACGTGCGCACCGAGTACACCAGGGGATCGTCCGGGCTGATGGCGCGGAAACCGGGCACGTCGGTGCCGGCGAAGCGCAGGCCGCCGTACGGGTCGTCGTCGAGCACGACCGACCCCCACCGGTGCGCCAGCTCCAGGATGCGGATCCTGCGGGCCTCGCTGAGGGTGGTGCCGGAGGGGTTCTGGAAGTTCGGGATGGTGTAGATGACCCGCGGGACCCTGCCGGACTCGGCCACCAGGGTCTCCAGTGCGTCCACGTCCATGCCGTCCTCGTCCATCGGGACCTCCAGGATGTCGGCGCCGTAGCTCAGGGCGGTGCCCGAGCCGTTGGTGTACGTGGGGCTCTCGACCACCACGAGGTCCCCGGGGTCCACGAACAGCTTGAACGCCAGGTCGAGGCCCTGCATGCCGCCCGAGGTGATGACGAGGCGCTCGGGGCGGGTGGGCTCGGGCGTGGTGGAGTGGTGCTCCACGACCGTCTCGATCAGCCCGGGCTCTCCCTCAGTGGCACCGTAGGTGAAGGAACTGTCGTCGAGGACCTCGCCGGCGATGCGGCGGAACTCGGCCGTGGGGATCACCTCGGCGGCGGGGGCGCCCATCGCGAAGCGGACGATGTCGTGGCTCTGGGCGGCCAGCAGCGAGGTGGAGGAGTCGATGACGGAGCCGACGAGCCCGTCGGCCCGTCGCGCCAGGGGCAGCAGGCCCTGGGCCGGGTCCCCGCTGATCCCGCGGGTGGGTTTGACGGCGAGGTTCTCGACTGTGGTGAGGTGTGCGGTGGTTGTCGTCATGGGTCTCTCACTTCCTGATGATTGCGCGGGGGAACGAGGTGAAGGTCTCCACACCGGTGCGCGTGACGCGCACCGACTCGGAGACCTCGTACCCGTAACCGGTCATCCACATGCCGCAGATGACGTGGAAGGTCATGTTCTCGGCCAGCACGGACTCGTCCTCGGTGCGGATGCTGATGGTGCGCTCGCCCCAGTCCGGGGGGTAGCCGATGCCGATGGAGTAGCCGAGCCGGCTGTGCTTCTCGAGTCCGTGCTTGGCGAGCGACCAGTTCCAGGCGCTGGCCAGTTCCCGGACCGGCACGCCCTCAGCCATGGTGTCGAGCACGGCCTGCAGGCCCTCGGCCACGGCCGCCTCCAGGCGCAGCAGCTCGCCCGAGGGGGGGCCCAGCATCACCGTGCGGGCCAGGGGGGCGTGGTACCGGCGGTGCGCGCCGGACAGCTCCACGACCACGGCGTCGCCCTCCCGGAGGATGCGGTCGGACCACGTCAGGTGGGGAGTGTCGGCGGAGGCGCCCGTCGGCAGCATGGGCACGATCGCCGGGAAGTCGCCCCACGCGTCGTCGACTCCTTCGGCCTGGGCCCGGGCGATCTGGGCCGCCACCCGGTTCTGGGGCACGCCGGGCTCGATCGCGTCGATCGCGGCCTGCATCGCCACCGTGGTGACCCGGGCCGCGGTGCGCATGTACTGGATCTCGGCGTCCGATTTCACGGCACGTGCCCAGTTCACGAGTTCGAACGAGTCGACGAGCGTCCACTCCGGCAGCGCGTTGACCAGCGATCGGTACCCCTTGGGCGAGAAGAAGTGGGATTCCATCTCGAGTCCCACGCAGCCCGTGGCGGCCGGGGCGATCCGTCCCCGGCGGCGCAGGTCGAAGGACACCCAGTCGAAGGGGTGCAGGTGGGGGCGGTGCACGTAGCGCTCGGGATAGCCCACGACCTGCTCCGGGGGCAGCCAGCTCGTGCGGAAGGCTCCGTGGGCGTCTATCTCGCGCAGGTAGAGGAGCATTTCGCCCCGCTCCGGCACGAAGAGCATCTGCGGGGTGTAGAACGACCAGGCGTCGTAGCCGGTGAGGTAGAAGATGTTCGCCGGATCCGTCACGACCAGCGCCCTGAGGCCCTGGAAGTCCATCTTCCGGCGCACGGCCTGCAGTCGGCGGTCGTACTCCGCCGGGGAGAACAGCGCGGGGCGTGTGTCCGGGGTCGCGGAGCACACAGCGAGGCGGGGCTCCGCCGGGTCCGCGGGCTGGGTGTTCGGCAACGAAGTGGTCATGTTTCATGATGGAAAGCGAATTGCAGATTGTCAACAATACGCCGGGGGCGTACGGTGGCGACATGAGCCGCGCGCGGCGGCGGTGACGCCGCTGGACCGCACGGAGGCCCGCGGCCACGAGAGGAGAGCACAGACCATGCGCGTCGCAGTTCCCCGAGAGATCAAGCCTGCCGAGCTGCGGGTCGGTCTCGTGCCCGCCGGAGTGACCCAGCTCGTGCGGGACGGCCACGAGGTGTTCGTGGAGACCGGCGCGGGGGAGGGGTCCGGGTTCGACGACGACGCCTACGCCTCCGCGGGGGCCGAGGTGGTCGACCGGTCCACGGTGTGGGACCGGGCGGAGCTGCTGGTCAAGGTGAAGGAGCCGGTGGCCGAGGAGTACGAGTACCTGCGCCCCGACCTCACGCTCTTCGCCTATCTGCACCTGGCCGCCGATCGGCCGCTGACCGAGGCCCTGCTCGGGGCGGGCACCACCGCGGTGGCCTTCGAGACAGTGCGCTCCGGCCGCATGCTGCCCCTGCTCCAGCCCATGTCCGAGATTGCGGGACGGCTCGCCGCGCAGTCCGCCGCCCACCACCTGCAGTCCAACGCCGGCGGCCCCGGTCTGCTGATGGGCGGGGTCCCCGGCGTCGCCGCGGCCAAGGTCGTGGTGATCGGCGGCGGGGCCGTGGGCACCCAGGCCGCGCTGATGGCCTCGGGCCTGATGGCCGACGTCACGGTGCTGGACGCCAACGGCGCGCGGATCCGCGAGCTCACCGACCTGCTCGGGCACCGGGCCCGCGTGCTCATGAGCGACGAGCACGTGCTCGAGGAGGAGATCTCCGGCGCGGACGTGGTGATCGGGGCGGTGCTCGTCCCAGGGGCGGCCGCGCCCAAGCTGGTGCGCCGCGAGCACCTCGGGGTGCTGCACGACCACGCCCTGCTCGTGGACGTCGCCATCGACCAGGGCGGGTGCTTCGAGACCTCCCGTCCGACCACCTACGACGACCCCACGTTCGAGGTGGACGGCATCACCCACTACTGCGTGGCGAACATGCCCGGCGCGGTGCCGCGCACCGCGACCCGGGCCCTCGCCAACGCCACCACGCCCTATCTGCGGCGCCTGGCGCAGGGTCCGGAGCAGGCCCTGGCCGCCGACCCGGAGTTCGCGGCCGGGCTCAACACGGCCGCCGGGAGCATCCGGCACGCCGGGGTGGCGGACGCCTTCGCGGACCTGCCGGCGCAGCTGGCCTGACCCGTCGGCGGGAGTCCGCGGGTCGGCGTCGGCGACGGGCCCGTCCCGATCCGTTCGTGGCGGAAAGCGCAATGCGGCAGGAGTCCAGGGTCACAACAGTGCGTGCGCGCCGGCCCGGCTGGAGAATGGACATCAGAACTGGGCCCCGCGAGGTGTGTCCCGCGCGGAAGGTGGTGTTGTCCCATGGCCGAGGTGTTCCGCCACGACCTCACCGTCTCGGACCCGGAGGTGCTGCCCGCCCTGGGGGAGCGGACCGGCATGCGATTCGGCTACAGCTCCACTGATCCGGACTTCTCCTACCGGCTGTCCCGGGCCGGGGACGAGCGGGTCGCGGTGTCGGCGGTGCATGTGGGCGGCACGATGTCCCTGTGGGGGGACACCGGAGCGTTCACGGTGGCCAACGTGCGGGGGGTCCGGTACGACTGGCAGGTCCGCGAGGAGACCGGTGCTGCGGCAGCAGGCTCCTCGGTGCTGTTCCGCCCCGAGTACTCGTCCCTCGTGGTGGCCCAGGACGTGGACGTCACCATGGCCCATCTGCCGGTGGAGCTGGTGCAGGCCACGGCCGACACCGTCTACGGCACCGAGACCGCGGTGGGCTTCACGTCCTCCGCACCGGTCAGCGCCAGGCTGGGCCAGTACTGGTCGGCTCTGGCCCGCTATGGGGCCGGCGTCGTGGCCTCGGAGGCCTTCGCCGAGCCGCTGGTGCGCGCCGAGCTCACGCGCCACCTCGCTGTGGGGCTGCTCGAGTGCTTCCCGCTGGTCGGGGACCGCGAGGAGCGGTATCTGTCCATGGAGGCCCAGGCTCACCGGTACCGGGTGGCGGTGCAGTTCTTCGACGACCACGCCGCGGCCCCGGTCACCGTCGAGGACGCCGCCCGTGCGGCGGGAACGACCACGAGGGCCCTGGTGCAGGCGTTCCGCGCCAACCACCCGCTGGGGCTGACCCCTGCCCAGTACCTGCGACGGATCCGCCTGGACGCCGCTCACCGGGACCTGCGGGAAGCCGATCCCCGTGCCGGGAACACCGTGAAGGAGATCGCTTCCCGTTGGGGCTTCACCCACGCGGGCCGCTTCGCCCAGTACTACCGGCAGGCCTTCGGGGTGCCTCCGCACCACACCCTCCACCGCTGACGACCCCTGCGGGGCCGGGGTCGGCAGGATCACCGATGTGCAGGAACCCGTGATCGCCCCGCTGGCCCGGGGAGCAGCGCCGCCGTGCCGATGTGCATCGCCGTGGTCGCCTCCGCCGTCCTGGCCGCGGTCTCCTTCGGCCTTCCTCGCGTGCGGACCCGCCACCACGGAGGTCGGTCCCGGGGAGCCGTTGTGGCTCGTCGGGCGCCCGTTGCACGTCCCGCGGGGTGTCAGTCCGGGGCCGGGCCGTCCGTCGTGAGCAGGCGGAGCAGCCGCTCCAGCTCGGCCCGGTCCTCCGGCTCCAGCCGGGCGAAGTACTCGTCGGACTCCCGGCGCCGGTCCTCCCGGACGCGCCCGCGCAGGGCGGTGCCTCGTGGTGTCAGCGCCACCAGCGTGGCGCGCCGGTCGGAGGGGTCCGGAACCCGTTCCACGAGCCCCTTCTGCTCGAGCAGGTCCACCACCTCCGTGGCGGACCGGGGGGCGATGCGCAGGGCGTCGGCGAGGTCCTTCACGCGCAGACTGCCGGACCCGCCGTCCTGGCGGCAGGCCCCGGCCCGGTGGTGCGGATGTCCCTGCGCCCCGGTGCGCCCGGCCAGGGCGTCGAGCGCCCGGAACTGGTGCGGGGTCAGCCCGAAGGGGGCCAGCTGCTCGGCCCACCGGCGGCGCAGCCGGCGGAAGACGGCGTGCAGCAGGTCCCCCAGGCGGGCCGGATCGGGATCGTCGTGCGGCATGGCGCCATCCTAACCCCATTGCGGGGTACCTCATAGAGAGGTAACCTCCTTGATATTCCCCGAGGAGGACCCCATGACGACGACCCACCGCACCGCGCGCGTCCGCACCCCGGCGCACGACGGCGGAGGCGTCCCGGCCGAGGCGCCGGGCGGCCTGCCCGGTCCCGGCGGTGGCGGCGGTGGTGGGGGAGGCGGCCGTCCCGCCCGCCTGGACCCCGCGGACCGGAAGCAGCTCGCCCGTCACCCCGTCAGCCCGCGCAGGATCGCGGCGCTCTTCGCCCCGCACCGGGGCACGATCGCGCTCGTCGTCCTGCTCATCACCGCGTCCTCGGTCGTCAACCTCGCCCAGCCGTTCCTGATCCGCGGCATCATCGACGACGCCCTGCCGAACGGCGACACCCGCCTGCTGCTGGTGCTCACTGCCTCGATGGTGGGGGTCGCGGCGGTGACCTCCGTGATCGGCGTGGTCCAGACCTGGATGGCCACCGCGATGGGTCAGCGGGTCATGCACGCGCTGCGCGTGGAGCTCTTCACCCACCTGCAGGCGCAGTCCCTGGGCTTCTTCACCCGGACCCGGGGCGGGGAGGTGCAGTCGCGGCTCACGCACGACATCGCCGGGATGCAGTCCGTGGTCACCAGCTCCGCCACGGGGGTGGCCTCCAACCTCACGACCGCCGTGGCGACCGCCGTGGCCATGGTGGCGCTGTCCCCGGCGATGAGCCTCATCTCCCTGCTGGTGCTGCCGCCGGCCGTCTGGCTCTCCCGCCGCGTGGCGCTGATCCGCCGGGACGTCACCGACGAGCGACAGCGGGAGCTCGCCGCGCTCCACACCCAGGTCGAGGAGGGCCTGTCCGTCTCGGGGGTCCGGCTCGCCAAGACCCTGGGGACCACGGGGCGGGACGCGGCGCGCTTCACCGAGCGCTCCGACCGGCTCGTGGGCCTGGAGCTGCGCAGCCAGCTGGCCGGGCGCTGGCGGATGGCCACCATGCAGATCGTCTTCGCCGCGATCCCGGCCGTGATCTACCTGGCCGCCGGCTTCCCGGCCACCGGCGGCGGGATGACCATCGGCACCCTGGTGGCCTTCACCGCCCTGCAGGGGGCCGTCTTCCGGCCCGTGATGGGTCTGCTGAACATCGGCGTGCAGTGGGTGTCCGCGCTGGCCTTCTTCAGCCGGATCTTCGAGTACCTCGACCTCGAGCCGCAGATCGCCCCGCCCGCCGCTCCCGTCCGCCTGGACCCGGCCACCGTGCGCGGGGAGGTCCGGTTCGAGGGCGTGCGCTACGCCTACGAGGGCGGGGCCGACGTCCTGCGCGACGTCGACCTGGTGCTGCCGGCCGGCACCACCACGGCGGTCGTCGGGCCCACCGGCTCGGGGAAGAGCACCCTCGGCTCGCTGCTGCCGCGGCTCAACGACGTCGCCGGGGGCCGGGTGACGATCGACGGCGTCGACGTGCGGGACGTCGATCCGGCGGACCTCGCGCGGATCGTGGGGGTCGTCTCCCAGGAGACCTACCTGGTCCACGCCACGGTGCGCGAGAACCTCCTGCTCGCGGATCCGGACGCCTCCGAGGCCGAGCTGTGGCGCGCCCTGGGCGCCGCGCGCATCGCCGACGCCGTCGCCGGGCTGCCGGACGGGCTGGACACCGTGGTCGGCGCCCGGGGCCACCGCTTCTCCGGCGGGGAGCAGCAGCGCCTGGCCATCGCGCGGACCGTGCTGCGCAATCCGCCCGTGCTGGTCCTCGACGAGGCGACCAGCGCGCTGGACAACACCACCGAGGCGCAGGTCCAGGAGGCCCTCGACCGGCTGGCCGTCGACCGCACCACCCTGACGATCGCCCACCGGCTCTCCACGGTCGAGAACGCCGACCAGGTGGTGGTGGTCGCGGACGGCCGCATCGTCGAGCGGGGCGCGCCGGGGGAGCTGCGCGGGGCCGGCGGCCCGTACGCCCTCCTGGCTGCACGGACGGGCCGGGGCCACGCCGCCGCCCCGGTCGGTCACCACGCCACCGCCTCCTGACCCGCGGCAGCCC
>NZ_JBISWK010000036.1:0-43435 GCF_044462205.1 Kocuria rhizosphaericola
GCGGGTCGGCCGGTGAGCCCGGGGTCAGCCGCGCGTGCCGTGCTGGACGATCAGCGGCCGGCCGGCGGGCTGCGCCACGCGCTCGCGGGCGGTCCGGGCCGCCGCCACGAGGTGCTCCAGCGACGCCTTCGTCTCCTCGTAGCCGCGGGTCTTCAGGCCGCAGTCCGGGTTGACCCACAGGGTCCGCGCCGGGACGTGCTCGAGGGCCCGCTCGAGCAGCTGCTCGATCTCCTCCTGGGTGGGCACACGCGGGGAGTGGATGTCCCACACGCCCGGTCCGATGCCCCGGGAGAAGCCGGCGGCCTCGAGGTCGGTCAGCACCTCCATCCGGGACCGGGCCGCCTCGATGCTCGTGACGTCGGCGTCCAGGCCGTCGATCGCCCCGACCACCTCGCCGAACTCCGAGTAGCACAGGTGGGTGTGGATCTGGGTCTCGTCCCGCACCCCCGAGGTGGCCAGGCGGAACGCGTCCACCGACCAGCCGAGGTAGGCGGGCTGGTCCGCGCGGCGCAGCGGCAGCAGCTCCCGCAGTGCCGGCTCGTCCACCTGGATGATCCCGATCCCGGCGGCCTCGAGGTCCGCGACCTCGTCCCGCAGCGCGAGCGCCACCTGGTTCGCGGTCTCCCCGAGCGGCTGGTCGTCGCGCACGAAGGACCACGCCAGGATCGTGACCGGGCCCGTCAGCATGCCCTTGACCGGCTTGTCGGTGAGGGACTGGGCGTGGCCGATCCACGGGACCGTGAACGCCTCGCCGCGCAGGCCCTCGCCCTCCCGGCTGACGTCGCCCCACAGGATCGACGGGCGGGTGCAGCGGGAGCCGTAGGACTGCACCCAGCCGTGCACGGTGGTCGCGAAGCCGTCGAGGTGCTCGGCGAAGTACTGGACCATGTCGTTGCGCTCCGCCTCGCCGTGCACCAGCACGTCCAGGCCCAGCTCCTCCTGCAGCCGCACGACCCGCTCGATCTCCTCCCGCAGGAACCCGTCGTACTGGGCGTCCGTGAGGGTCCCGGCCCGGTGCTGGGCGCGGGCGGCACGGACCTCGGCCGTCTGGGGGTAGGAGCCGATCGTGGTGGTGGGCAGCGGGGGCAGGGGCCCGGATGCCGTGAAGGACCGTCCCTCCTGCGCGGCCCGGCGGACCTCCGCGGGCGCCCGGCCGATGTCCGCGGCGGTCAGGGCCCCGGCGCGCTCGCGGACGGCCGCGTCGCGGACCCCCGCGGCGCTCTCCCGGGTGCGCCGGGCCTCGGCCGCCTCGGCCAGCTGCGCCGCGACCGCCTCCGCGCCCGCGGCGAGGCCGCGCGCCAGGGTGACGATCTCGCCGACCTTCTGGTCGGCGAACGCGAGCCAGCTCCGCAGCAGCGGGTCCAGCCCGGCCTCCTCGGCCACGTCGTGCGGGACGTGGAACAGGGACGTGGAGGAGGCCACGGACACCTGGGCGCCGCCGCGGGCCAGCACCGCGAGCTGGTCGAGCCGGCCGGTCAGGTCGGCCCGCCACACGTTGTGCCCGTCGACGGCCCCGGCCACGAGCACGGCGGAGTCCTCGCCCTGGAAGAACTCCAGCTCCTCGGGGGTCGGCGCCGCGCCCTTGACGAGGTCGAGGTGCAGGGCCTCCACCCCGGAGCAGGCCAGCGGGTGCAGCAGCGGCCCGGGGGAGCCGTAGGAGGTGGTGACGAACAGCTGCGGGCGCCGGGGGGCGGCGGACAGGGTCGTGTAGGCGTCCCACACGGACGGGGCGAGCTGCTCGGCGGGGACGTGCTGGTCCGCCACGAGCGCCGGCTCCTCCAGCTGCACCCAGTCCGCGCCGGCCGCGGCGAGCTCGCCCAGCAGCTCCGCGTACACCGGGAGCAGCTCGGGGAGCCGCTGCAGGGGGTCGAAGCCCGCGGGGGCGTCGTCGTCGGCCTTGGCGAGGAGGAGGAAGGACACGGGGCCCACGAGGACCGGGCGGACGGCGAAGCCGTGCGCGGTGGCGCGGCGGACGTCGGCCACTAGCCGGTCGGCGGTGGCGCGGAACGGGGTGTCCGGGCCGATCTCCGGCACGAGGTAGTGGTAGTTGGTGTCGAACCACTTGGTCAGCTCGAGCGGCGCGCGCCCGGCGTCGCCACGGGCGAGCACGAAGCTCGCGTCGAGGTCGAGCCGGCCCTCGGCGTCGGCGAGGTCGGCGAAGCGGGACGGGACCGCCCCGAGGGCCACGGTGGTGTCCAGGACCTGGTCGTAGAGGGGGAACGCCGCGGGCAGGGACGAGTCCTGGGCGCCGAGGCCCAGCTCCACGAGCCGGCGGTAGGTGGCCAGCTGCAGGTCGGCGGCCGCCGACTCGAGCTCCTCGCGGGTCGAGCGCCCGGCCCAGTAGGCCTCGAGGGCCTTCTTCAGCTCGCGGCGGCGGCCGATCCGGGGGTAGCCGGTGATGGTGGCGGCGGGGAACGGGACAGTGGTCATGAGGATCTCCTGGGAGGTGTTGTGAGTTCGTGCGGAAGGGCGGGGAGGCGGCGTGCTCACGCGGGGAGCAGCAGGTCGTCGAGCGGGACGGGCACGTGCGGGACGCGGGGGAGCTCCACGTGCTCCAGCAGGTCGAGCGCGGCCCGGTGCTCGTTGAAGGTGTAGAGGTGCAGGCCGGGGGCGCCGGCGTCCAGGGCGGCGCGGGCCAGCCGGGCCGCGAAGGCCACGCCGGCCCGGTGCCGCTCCGCGGGCCCGGGGGCGTCCTCGAGCGCGGCGGCCAGGCCGGGGTGGGGCGCCAGGCCGGCCAGCCGGCACAGGGTCTGCAGCCGCCGCGGATCGGTGACCGGCATGATCCCGGGGACGATCGGGATGGTCACCCCGGCTGCGCGGGCCGCGGCGACCAGGCGCTCGTAGCGCTGCGGACGGAAGTAGACCTGCGTGATCGCGAAGTCCGCCCCGGCGCGCTGCTTGGCCAGCAGCACCTCGACGTCGTGGCGGAACGAGGGGGACTCCGGGTGCCGGGTCGGATAGGCGGCCACGCCCACGGCGAGCCGGCCGGCCGCCAGGGACGCCGTGTGGCTCTGCTCGACCTCGCGCACGAGCTCCACCAGCTCGCCGGCGTACCGGAGCTCGCCCGGCTCCGCCCCCGGGTCACGGTCCCCGCGCAGGGCCAGGAC
The DNA here is from genome assembly GCF_044462205.1 of Kocuria rhizosphaericola. Classification (NCBI taxonomy): domain Bacteria; kingdom Bacillati; phylum Actinomycetota; class Actinomycetes; order Micrococcales; family Micrococcaceae; genus Kocuria; species Kocuria rhizosphaericola. The sequence continues at coordinate 3,108 of NZ_JBISWK010000036.1, forward strand.
GCCCCGGACGCCGCGGCGGACCAGCGAGGCCACGGTCTGCTCCAGCTCGGCCCGGGTGCTCCCGACGCACGTGAGGTGCGCCAGCGGCCGCAGGCTCGTGCGGGCCAGGAGGTGGTCGAGCAGGGCGAGCGAGCTGTCCCGGCGCTGCTCGTCCCCGCTGTACGTCACGGAGACGTGGTCGGGACGGGTGGGCTCGAGCTCCTCGATGGTCCGCAGCAGGGTGGCGGCGCTCGCCGGGCCGCGGGGCGGATAGAGCTCGTAGGACAGGGACGGCGGCGCCGGCCGGGCGATCGGGCGTGGTGTCACGTTCTTCCTCCAAGGGTCACCCCGAGGGAGGGCGCCAGCCGTCCCTCGGGCGGACCCGGGAGGCTGCGACAGCTCCATCGGTCCTGGCGGGAGCACCGTTCCGCGCACCCCGTGGCGGGGGCGCGGATGGTTGCTGCGGCGTCGACGAGCCAGGTCTCTCGGCCGCTCTGGATAGATGCAAGGCCCATTCCAGCGGCTGCCCCGCCGTGCTGCCAAGCCCGGGCGCCCAGAAGACGCGGGTGCGCCGACTGTGACGACCACGACGTCACAGGACGCAACACGGACGCGCGGACCACGGTCCTGCGCCCCTCGCGCCCTCGTCATAATGGACGAGTCACCCCGACTCCGGACCGCAGGAACGAGTGCCCATGCTTCCCACCCCCCGCATCGTGGCCGTTGTGCCGTGCCACAACGAGGAGGCGGCGATCGCGAAGGTCGTCACCGACCTGCACGCCGCGGTGCCCGGCATCGAGGTGCACGTCTACGACAACTGCTCGACGGACGGCACCGCCGAGGCCGCGCGGCGTGCCGGGGCACACGTGCGGCGCGAGGAGGAGAAGGGCAAGGGCAACGTGGTCCGGCGGGCCTTCGCGGACCTGGACGCCGACGTCTACCTGCTCATCGACGGCGACGACACCTACGACGTCGCCGACGCCCCTGCCATGATCGAGACCCTGCTGTCCGGGCCCTACGACCACGTGCTGGGCGTGCGCCGGCAGGTCACCAGCACCGCGTACCGGTCGGGGCACGAGTCCGGCAACAGGTTCTTCAACGGCCTCGTCACCTTCGCCTTCCGCCGGAAGGTCTCCGACATGCTCAGCGGTTACCGGGTCTTCTCGCGCCGCTTCGTCAAGTCCTTCCCCGCGCTGTCGCGCGAGTTCGAGATCGAGACGGAGCTGACCGTCCACGCCGTCAACGCCCGGGTGCCGCAGGCCGAGGTCGCCGTGGGCTTCCGCGACCGGGCCGCCGGCAGCGAGAGCAAGCTGCGGACCTACCACGACGGCTTCCGGATCCTGGGCATCTTCGGGCAGCTCCTCTTCCACGAGCGCCCGTTCCTCGTCACCGGCGCCGTCTCCCTGGCCCTGTTCCTCCTGGGCCTGGTCCTCGGCCTGCCCGTGATCGCGGAGTTCGCGGGCACCGGTCTCGTCCCCCGGTTCCCGACGGCGTTCCTGGCCGCCTCCCTGATGGTCCTCGCCGGGGTGTTCCTGCTCATGGGCGTGCTCCTGAGCGGCCAGGCGAAGATCCGCCGGGAGACCTCCCGGCTGTTCTACCTGCGCCTCCCGGCTCCTCCGTGGAGCGGCGGGGACGGCCCGGGCCGGCGGGCCGGGGACCACGGTGCGGACCACCGGCGGCAGGTCCCGTGAGCGCGGGACGGGAGGCCGTGCGGGCGCGGCTGCTCCCCCTGCTGCCCTGGGCCCAGGGGCTGGGGATGCTGCTGGTCCTGCAGTTCGCCCTGTTCGGGCTGCTGACGCTGGGCCAGGCCGTGCCGGACCGGCCCATCGTCGAGAACCTCGTCGCGGCCGTCGAGGACGGCACCTACGGGCCCATCGACGCGATCGACCGGATGGGCACCCCCGCGGACACCTTCACCGAGTGCGTCGTGGCGGGGACGGGCCTGGGCGCGTCCCCGGAGGAGTCCGCGTTCAGCCGGGCGATCCGGATGCCCCGCCTGGCCACCTGCGGCGGGGGGCCGGAGCAGCTGCGGGCGATCTCCGAGGGGGCCGTGCTCACCGACAACGACTACTTCAAGTACTGGGCCGGCTACACCGTGATCACGCGTCCGGTGATGGCCCTGACGGGCATCGAGGGGCTGCGGATCGTCTCGGGCACCCTCATGGTGCTCGCCCTGGTCGGCGCGTTCCTCGCGGTCCGCGCCCGGACCTCCACCGCCGTGGGACTGGCCCTCGTCCTGCCGTACGTCGTGGGAACGAACCTGCTGTCCACGCCCTCGACGTCCTTCAGTCAGTCGATCTCCATCGCCTTCATCTTCCTGTCCGTGATCCTCTCCGCCCTCGGGGCGGGACGCTCGCCCCGGATGGCGTACTCGGGGGTCGCCCTGGGCGCCGCGCTCTTCTGCTTCGTGGACCTCCTCACGACCCCCGCCGTGCCGTGGGCGATGTCCGCCTTCGCCGTGGGAGCCGTGACGTGGTACCACCGCCGCGAGCTCGGCGCGACCCTCCTGGCCGTGGTCCTCGGCGGAGTGGTCTGGCCGGTGGCCTTCGCCGTCACCTGGCTCGCACGGTGGGTCATCGCGGGCGCCTTCCTGGGTTTCCCGGCCACCCTGGAGGTGGTCCGCCGCAACGTCGGGAACCGGACCGGAGGCGACCACGCGGGGGTCTCCGAGGCGTTCGGGGCGGGGGCGCGCGTCAACGTCCACTACTGGTGGACCATGGTGCCCACCTCGGGGCTCGTGCTGACCGGCTGCCTGCTCGCGGCGGCCGTGGGCCTGGTCCTGGCGCTGCGACGGGGAGGGCTCGCCCGGTGGGGGGTCGCCGCCGTCCTGTCCCTGCCGGCCGTGGTCGTGCCCGTCTGGTACACGGTGCTCAGCAACCACTCCCAGATCCACGCGTTCTTCGTCAACCGCGGGGTGGCGGCCGCGCTGGCCGTCGTCACGGCCGCCTGCCTGGCCGCGGCCGTGCGGCCGCGCACGGGACCCGGGGCACCGCAGGTCTCCGAGGAGGCCGAGGAGCCCGCGACGATCCCCGCCCGTCACGATCCGGTCCCGGACCTTGCCCCGATCTCGCGGGAGACCTAACCTTTAACAACCAAAAGGTTGATCAAGGAATCAGTTGACAAACACCGTGGACGCCGGCGACGACGACCTCCTCGACAAGGCCTTCCTGGCCCTCGCCGACCCGGTCCGCCGCCGCATCGTCGCCCGGCTCAGCCGGGGACCGGCCACGGTCACCGAACTGGCGGAACCCTTCGCGATCTCCAAGCAGGCGGTCTCGAAGCACATCCAGGTCCTCGAGCAGGCGCAGCTCGTCACGCGCACCCGTGACGCCCAGCGCCGGCCCGTCCACCTGGACCCCGCACGGCTCGAGGCGCTCACCGCGTGGATCGACCGCTACCGGCTGGTCCGGGAGGAGCAGTTCCGCCGCCTCGACGCCGTGCTCGACACCCGAGCCGCGGACCGCGGCGAGCACACCCAGGACTGAACCATGGGACACCCACTGCACCGGACCCTCCCCGACGCCCAGCCGTTCGTCGACGTCGAGCGCGCGTTCGACCACCCCGCGGCCGAGGCCTTCCGCGTCCACGCGGACCCCGGGCTCCTGGCCGCCCGGGCCCGATGAAGCCGCCCACCACCGAGGAGCCCGTCATGCCCAACGCCCTGCACGTCACGGCGCCCGAGGGCGTCCCCCTCGTCGACTACGTCCGCGAGTTCGACGTCCCCGCCGCCGAGGTCTTCCGCGCCCACACGGACCCGGAGCTGTACCGGCAGTGGATCGGCCCGCGCGGGCTCGAGACCCGGATCGACGGCTTCGACTGCCGCAGCGGCGGGTCCTACCGGTTCGTCCAGCGCGGCGAGGAGGGCGGCGACGAGTACGCCTTCCGCGGCCTCTTCCACACCGTCCGGCAGGACGCCCTCATCGTGCAGACGTTCGAGTACGAGGGCTGGCCGGACGTGGTCACGCTCGAGTACTCGACGTTCGAGGACCTGCCCGGCGGGCGCTCCCGGCTCACGGGCCGGTCCGTCCACCCGTCCGTCGAGTCGCGCGAGCAGTACCTGTCCACCGGCATGGAGTCCGGGATGTCGCAGGGCTACGAACGGCTCGAGGAGCTGCTGGCCGGGCGGCCCGCGCAGGACGGGGCCTGACCGTGGACTGGACCCTCGAGGTGGTCCTGCTGCCGGTCGCGGACATCGACCGCGCGATCGGGTTCTACCGGGACGGGGTCGGCTTCCACCTCGACCACCGCACGGCCACGGAGCAGATGGACTTCGCCCAGCTCACACCGCGCGGCTCGGGGTGCTCGATCGTGGTCGGGAACCTCCCCGCCCACCGGGAGATGGCCCCCGGGTCGGTGCGCGGGCTGCAGCTGGTGGTCTCCGACGCCGCCGCGGCGCGCGAGGAGCTGCTCGCCCGCGGCGTGGAGGCGGGGGAGCTCACGGTGGTGGACGAGCGGGACGGCGGCACGCTCTTCGGGTTCAGCGACCCGGACGGCAACACGTGGGTCGTGCAGCAGCTGCGGGCCCGGGCCGAGCGGCCGCTGATCCCCCCGGGGTGACCTGCTGGCTCGCGCCCGCGTCCCTGCGCGAGCCCCGGGCGGCGAGTGCCCCGCCGGGGACCTGAAAGGGCGGGATGTGACGCAGGCCACAGGGCGTCCGGCTACGATCTGACGCATGATGCGATTTCTGGTGCTGGCGCTGCTCCTGGTGCTGGGAGCCTTCACGGTGCTGGCCGCCTCCCTCGGGTCCAACGGCTGGTGGCTCCTGGCGGGGGCGTTCCTCGTCCTGCTGGCGATCGGGGTGTGGGACGTGGTCCAGACGAAGCACTCGATCCTGCGCAACTACCCGATCCTGGGGCACATGCGCTTCTTCCTGGAGTCCATCCGCCCGGAGATCCAGCAGTACTTCATCGAGCGCAACTTCGACGGCAAGCCCTTCGACCGCGACACGCGGTCCCTGGTCTACGCCAGGGCGAAGGGCACCCTGGGGGACAAGGCCTTCGGCACCGAACGGGAGGTGAACCGGATGGGCTACGAGTACCTGCTGCACTCCACCGCTCCGGTGACGCCCCCGGAGGAGGCGCCCCGGGTCCGGCTCGGCGGCCCCGGCTGCACCCAGCCCTACGACGTCTCCCTGCTGAACATCTCCTCCATGAGCTTCGGCTCGCTGTCCAAGAACGCGGTCCTGGCCATGAACAGGGGCGCGGCCCTGGGCGGCTTCGCCCAGGAGACCGGCGAGGGCGGTCTGACGGAGTTCCACCGGGAGTACGGCGCGGATCTGATCTGGGAGATCGGGTCGGGATACTTCGGCACCCGGGACGCCGAGGGAGACTTCGACCCGGAGGCCTTCAGGCAGAAGTCCCGTCTGCCCGAGGTCAAGGCCGTCACCGTCAAGCTCTCCCAGGGCGCCAAGCCGGGACTGGGGGGCGTCCTGCCCGGGCCCAAGGTGACCGCCGAGATCGCCCTCGCCCGTGGGGTCCCGGAGGGGGTGACCTGCATCTCCCCGGCCAGCCACTCCGCCTTCACCACGCCGCGGGAGCTGATGCGCTTCATCGGCCGGCTGCGGGAGCTCTCCGGCGGCAAGCCGATCGGCTTCAAGCTGTGCGTCGGGTCCCGCGTGGACGTGCTCGGCATGTGCAAGGCCATGCTCGAGGAGGACGTCGCCCCCGACTACATCATCGTGGACGGCAACGAGGGAGGGACCGGGGCGGCGCCCCTGGAGTACCAGGACCACGTGGGAACACCCCTGACCGAGGGGCTGATGCTGATGAACAACGCCCTGGTCGGCGTCGGGCTGCGGCCCCCGATCAAGCTGGGTGCGGCGGGCAAGGTCGCCTCCGGGTCCGACATCGTGAAGCGGCTGATCCAGGGCGCCGACTTCACCATGAGCGCACGGGCCATGATGATGGCCACCGGGTGCATCCAGGCGCAGAAGTGCCACACCAACGAGTGTCCCGTGGGAGTGGCCACCCAGGACAAGCGGCTGATGCGCGCCCTGCACGTGGAGGACAAGGGGGAGCGGGTGCACAACTACCACAAGGCCACGGTCCGCGAGGCCGTGCAGATCATGTCCTCCATGGGGTGCAGCGACATGCGCCAGCTCTCGCCGCAGATGCTCCGGCGGCGCATCGACCACCTGACCACCCGCTCCTACGCACACATCTACAACTGGATGGAACCGGGCGAACTGCTCACCGCGCCGCCGCGCACCTGGGCCGACGACTGGGAGCTGGCGGACCCCGACCACTTCGGTCTCTACCGCCCGGGCCCGGGGAAGATCGAGCGGCGCGACGACCCGGCCGTCCGCCACCCGGACCGCCCCGGTGCCGCGGTAGACTCCGGCGCCGCGGGCCGCCCGGAGGGCGAGCCGGGCGAGGACTCCTGACTGCCCGGCCGCCCTCAGAGGATCGCGCGGAGGAACGTCTTGGTGCGCTCGTTCTTCGGGTCGGTGAAGATCTCCTCCGGGTGCCCGTCCTCGACGATCCGCCCGCCGTCGAACATCATCACCCGGTGGGAGACGTCCCGGGCGAACTGCATCTCGTGGGTGACGATCAGCATCGTGATGTCGGTGCTCTCCGCGACGTCACGCAGGACGTTGAGGACGTCGTCCACGAGCTCCGGGTCGAGGGCGGAGGTCACCTCGTCCAGCAGCAGGATCTCCGGGTCCATGGCCAGGGCGCGGGCGATGGCCACCCGCTGCTGCTGACCGCCGGAGAGCCGCGACGGGTGCTGGTCGGCCTTCTCCTCGAGGCCGACCTGCCGGAGCAGGCCGAGCGCCTTGTCCCGGGCCGCGGCCTTGTCCATGCCCAGCACGTTCACGGGGGCCTCGGTGATGTTCTGGACCACCGTCATGTTGGGGAAGAGGTTGAACTGCTGGAAGACCATGCCGATCCGGCGGGTCATCTGCTTCTTCCGCTTGGGCGGCAGCTCCACACGGCGCCCGTTGCGCAGCTCGTGCGTCAGCGGTTCGCCGTCCACGAGGATGAACCCCTCGGTGAGGTCCTCCAGGGTCATGAGCAGGCGCAGGATCGTGGTCTTGCCGGAACCGCTGGGACCGATCAGGGTGACTCGCTCCCCCCGCCCGACCGTGAAGTTCAAACCGTCGAGCACCGTGTGGTCGCCGAAGCGCTTGACGACGTCGCGGAACTCGATGGTGGGCGTCCCGTCGTCGGAAGGTGCCGAGTCCTGCGGGGAGTGCGGTCCGGGGCGCTCGTCCCCGTGGTCAGTACTGGGCAAGACGTGTCTCCAATCGGCGGATGAGGATCGAGGTGGGATAGCTGGCGGCGAGGAAGATGAGCCCCGCGAGCGTGAACGCCTCCGTGTATGCGAAGTTCCGCGCGCCGAACTGCTGGGCGGACGTCACGAGCTCGACCACCGAGATCGCGAACAGGAACGGGGTGTCCTTGAACATGGCCACGGCGTAGTTGCCCAGCGAGGGGATCGTGGCCCGCAGGGCCTGTGGCAGGATCACGGCCCGCCAGGTGCGCGTCGCCGGCAGGGAGAGGGCGACCGTGGCCTCCCACTGCCCTTTAGGCACGGACTCGATCCCCGCCCGGTAGCTCTCCGCCATGTAGGTCGCGTAGTGGATGCCGATGACGACGACACCGATGACGAGGGCGGAGACGCCGGTGAGCAGGTAGTAGACGAACAGCAGCTGCACCACGAGCGGCGTCATCCGGACGAACTCGCTGGCCCAGTGCACGACCTGGCGCAGGGGTGTGGGCAGCACCCGCTTGAACACGGCGATGAAGAGCCCGAGCACCGTGGCGATCAGGGTCCCCAGGACCGTGGCCAGCAGCGTGATCTGGAATCCCTGCAGCAGCAACGGCAGCGCCTCGACGACGCGTTCCCAGCTCCAGATCATGGCTGCTCACCGCCCAGTACGGCCGCGTTCGGCCGCGTCGGCAGCCACGCCTCGCGCAGGGTCGGTCCCCTGCCGAGCTTGTTCTTGGCTCGGATCTCCAGGGCGTTCATCCCCAGGTTCAGCAGATAGGCCAGGGCGAAGTAGATGACCAGTCCGACCGTGAACGCGAAGAGCGTGTCCCCGGAGGCCTGCCGGAGCTGGTTGATCCGGAAGGTGAGGTCGCTCAGGGTGATGAACGAGACCACCGCGGTGCCCTTGAGCAGCTGGATCAGGAGGTTGGACAGGGACGGGATCATGAGCGCCCAGGCCTGCGGGAAGATGATCCGGCGCATCCGGTGGACCCCCGAGATGCCGAGCGCGGTCGTGGCCTCCCACTGGCCCTTGGGCACCGAGGCGATGGAGCCGCGGACCACCTCGGCGCCGTACGCCCCGAAGTTCAGGGACAGCGCGAGGATGCCGACGGTCATCGGGTTCAGCTGCACGCCCATCAGGGGCAGGACGAAGAACAGCCAGAACAGCTGCACGAGCAGGGACGTCCCGCGGATGAACTCCACGACCACGCGCGAGAACACCCTGAGCGCTGTGACGCCCGAGAGCCCGAGCAGCCCGAGCGCCACGGCGATGACGAAGGCACCGAGCGCTCCCGCGACGGTCAGTTCCAGCGTGATGAGCACGCCTTCGAGGATCCGCGGGACGAACGCCCACAGTGCGTCGAAGCGGTTCTCCACGGCTACGCGCTGGGCTCCGTGGCGGCGGTCTCCGCCTCGGCAGGCTCCGCGGTCGCGGTCTCGGCCGGAGCGGTCGCGGTCCCGGTCTCGGCGGGGGCGGTCGCGGTCCCGGTCTCGGCGGGGGCGGTCCCGGTCCCCGGTTCGGGCGTCCCGGTCCCGGCGGGGGCCGGATCCGGGGTCCCGGCCTCGGAGAGGTCACCGGAGCACAGCTGCTCGGTGGTCACCGAGCCGTCAGGGCGCTCCGCTGCGGTGAACCCGTAGGGCCCCACGATCTCGAGGTAGCGCTCCTCGTTACTGACGATCTTCTCCAGCTCCTCGTTGTACGCGTCGAGCAGCTCTTGGTCCTCCGTGCGGAACACCGTGCCACCGGCGCCGATCTGCGGCACGCCGTCGATCTCCTGGACGTAGGGCTCCGTCACCTCCACGGGGGCGTCCGGGTTGTTGTCCGCCATCCAGTTGAGCGAGATGCCCGTCAGGGCGAAGACGTCCGCCCGGCCGTTGACCACGGCGTCCATGCCGTCCTGCGGGCCGGCCACCTCCCGGTTCTCGATGCCGAGCGAGTCGGCGTAGCTCGACTCGATGGCTCCCGTCATTGTGACGAGCTGTGCGTCCGGGTTGGCTGCCACGTCGTCGAGGGTCTGGAGGCCGAGGGGGTTGCCCTCGGCGACCATCAGCGCGGTGGTGTACATGAACTCGGGGCTGCTGAAGGCCGCCTGCTCGCAGCGCTCCGGCAGGATGGACATGCCCGCGCTCACCGCGTCGAACCGGTTGGCGGTCAGGCCCGGGATGAGGGAGCCGAAGTCGGTGTTGACGCCGTCGAGCTCCTCGATGCCCAGCTCGCTGAAGATCTCTCGGTGCAGCGCCACGGTGGCGCCCGTCAGCTCGCCGTTGTCCTCGAAGCTGTAGGGGGCCTCGCCCGCGAAGCCCACGGTGATGCTGCCGGCCTCCTGGGCTTCCGAGAGGGTGCTGCCGTCCGCCCCACCGGTGTCGCCGGAGTCTCCGCACGCGGTCAGCAGGCCCATGGCCGCCACCGCTCCGATCGAGATGGCGCTGCGCTTGGTGGTCCACCGTGACGTCGTCGACATGGTTGCTGCCCTCCGGAAGGTTCGCCGCCCGCGCCGTCCGGGGCACCGAGGTGCTTGTTCTCCGGGCGGTGCTTCAAGGCTGATTCGTCTGATTGTGAACACTTATTCAATCTTATTCAGTGATCCATGTCCTTGTTTGCCTGTGAAAATCCGTAGATGTCGGCCGGCGACCCCGCGGGGCGGATCGGAGCGAGTTCCCCGCGCCGGGGGCGGGCCCGCGCATGCTGCGCGGGTCACGGGCCGCTAGACTTGCACGGTACGAGCCCCTGGGTCTCCTCCTGCCGACGCCGCGCCGCCTCGGGCGTGCGGACGGGAGCGGGCCGACGCAGGGGCGTTGTCGTGCCCGGCCGGTGCGCGCCTCCGCCGGGCCCCGCGGGAGAAGTCCCGTTTCATCCAGGCAGGAGAGTCGTTCAATGCCAGCAATCGTGATCGTCGGCGCCCAGTGGGGCGACGAGGGCAAGGGCAAGGCCACCGACCTGCTCGGAGGCCGCGTGGACTACGTGGTCAAGCCCAACGGCGGCAACAACGCCGGGCACACCGTGGTGGTGGGCGGCGACAAGTTCGAGCTCAAGCTCCTGCCGGCGGGCATCCTGAGCCCCAACGCCGTCCCCGTGATCGGCAACGGCGTCGTCGTCAACCCCCAGGCCCTCTTCGAGGAGATCGACGGCCTCGAGGCGCGCGGGGCGGACACCTCCCGGCTGCGGATCTCCGCGAACGCCCACCTGGTGGCCCCGTACCACCAGACGATGGACCAGGTCTCGGAGCGCTTCCTCGGCAAGCGGGCGATCGGCACCACGGGCCGCGGCATCGGCCCCGCCTACATGGACAAGGTCGGCCGGCTGGGCATCCGCGTCCAGGACGTCCTGGACGAGTCGATCCTGCGGCAGAAGATCGAGGGCGCGCTGCGGCAGAAGAACGAGCTGCTCGTGAAGCTCTACAACCGCCGGGACATCGACGTCGAGGAGGTCGTGCAGTACTTCCTGGGCTACGCGGACCGGCTCGCCCCGATGATCGTGGACTCCACCTACCTGCTCAACCAGGCGCTCGACGAGGACAAGGTGGTCCTCATGGAGGGCGGCCAGGCGACCTTCCTCGACGTCGACCACGGCACCTACCCGTTCGTGACGTCCTCCAACCCCACGGCGGGCGGCGCGTCCGTGGGCTCGGGCATCGGGCCGACCCGCATCACCCGGGCGATCGGCATCATCAAGGCCTACACCACCCGCGTGGGCGCCGGGCCGTTCCCCACCGAGCTGTTCGACGAGATGGGCGAGCAGCTGCGCACCACCGGCGGCGAGTTCGGCGTCAACACCGGCCGTCCCCGCCGCACCGGCTGGTACGACGCCGTGATGGCCCGCCACGCCTCCCGGATCAACGGCTTCACCGACTACTTCCTCACCAAGCTCGACGTCCTCACCGGCATCGAGCGGATCCCGGTCTGCGTGGCCTACGACGTCGACGGCGTCCGGCACGACGAGATGCCGATGACCCAGACCGAGTTCCACCACGCCGAGCCGATCTTCGAGCACTTCGACGGGTGGGAGGAGAACATCACCGGCTGCCGCACCCTGGAGGACCTGCCGGCGAACGCCCGGGCCTACGTCGAGGCGCTCGAGTCGATGAGCGGGACCCGGATGTCGGCGATCGGCGTGGGCCCGGACCGCGACGACACCATCGTGGTGCGCGACCTCATCGACTGACCCCCTCTCCGCGAGGTCGCGCGTGCAGGGGGAGTGCGTCAGACGAGGACCAGCACCACCCAGACGCCGAGGCTGCCGAGCGCGAGCATCGCGACCGAGGTGGCCAGCACGGCCCCGACCTCGGGTTCGGTGCGCTCCTCGACGATGCCCCGGGCGCTGCGGGCGTAGCGGGCACGCTGCGTGAGGTAGATGGCGGACGCCGTCAGGACGGCCAGCCCGAACAGCACCAGCACGAACGGCCCGTGGTGCGGCAGCCAGCGCAGGAAGACCGCCGAGACCACCACGAAGGACATCAGGGTCCGGCCCCAGGCCATGGTGGTCCGCTCCGGCTGCAGCCCGGGGTCCCGGTGCGGCGGCCGCGGAGGGTCCGGGGGCCCCGGCGGGCGGCGGAGCCGCGGGCGCGGCATCTCAGCCCTGCAGGACGACGACGACGAGCACTCCCGCCGCGATCGCCCCGCCCACCGCGAGCACCGGCGCGATCAGGGGCAGGGGCAGCGGGGCCTGGCGCCGCATGCTGCGCTCGACCCCGATCCAGCGGAACGTGGCGCCCGCGCTGACGAGCATGCTCAGCACCAGCAGGACGATCGCGAGGAACTTCCGGATCCCCTCCTCGAACAGGTCTGCGGTGAACGCCTCGATCGCGATCCCGCCGGCCAGGAACGCGAGCGCGGTCCGGATCCAGGCGAGGAACGTGCGCTCGTTGGCCAGGGTGAACCGGGGGTCGGGGTCCTCCCCGCCGCCGAGCACGCGCTCGGACAGCCGGCGTCGTCCCGGGGTCTCCGGCTGCTCGCCCATCGCCTGCCCTTCGCTCGCGCGGTCGTGTCGGCCCCCATCCTGTCACGGGCCCGGCCACGGGACGGTCGCGGATACAGTGGGAGCTCCAGCCGCGACCCGCCGAGGAGGACACCCGTGAAGATCGCCGTCGGACAGTTCGCACCCACCGCCGACACGGCCGAGAACCTGGCGACCATGCGCCGGCTCGCCGAGCAGGCCGCGGCCGCCGGCGCGGAGCTGGTGGTGTTCCCCGAGGAGGCCATGTTCTCCGAGCGGCTCCTCGGGGAGGACTTCGAGGACCTGGTGCTGCGCGGGTGGTCGGGGTTCGTCCAGCAGCTGTCCTTCCTGGCCGCGCAGACCGGTGTCGCCGTGATCGCGGGCGGCTACGAGGGCTCCGCCGACGGGCGCCCCTACAACACGCTCGTGGCCGTGGACGCGCAGGGCGCGATCCTCGGCACGTACCGCAAGCTCCACCTCTACGACGCCTTCAGCCACCGGGAGTCCGACCGGATCCGCCCGGGGGACAAGGGCGTCACGGTGGTGCGGATCGGGGAGCTCGCGGTCGGCATGATCACCTGCTACGACCTGCGCTTCCCCGAGATCTGCCGCGCCGTGGTCGACGCCGGGGCGGAGCTGCTCACCGTGCCCGCCGCCTGGTTCGCCGGCGAGCACAAGGTGGACCACTGGCAGGCGCTGCTCAAGGCCCGCGCGATCGAGAACACCGTCTGGGTCGCGGCCGCGGACACCTGCTCCGAGCACACGATCGGCCGCTCCGCGGTCCTCGACCCGCTCGGCGTGGTGGTCGCCGAGGCCGGGGAGGACGAGACCGTGCTGACCGCCGACGTCGTGCGCGAGCGCATCGCCGAGGTCCGGCAGACCGTGCCCGTGCTCGAGAACCGCCGGTTCGGCCCTGCTGAGCTGCTGTCCGCGGACGAGGACTGAGAGGCGGTGGCCACGGCGGTCCTGGCCCCCGCACGGGTGCCCGAGGGCACCGTCCGCCCCTGCCTGCGTCCCCGCACCGTGGTGGCCCTGTTCGCGGGGCTGTCCCTGCTCTTCGGGACGGTCTTCGCCCTGATGGTGCCCTCGGCCTGGGGCCCGGACGAGCACACCCACTTCAAGCGCGCCTACCAGGTCTCCCAGGGCGGTCTCGCCCCCCAGCGGCTCCCCGACGACGGCCCCTACCCCGTCTACGGCGGCGCCGTGCCTGCCACCGTCCAGGAGTTCATGGCCGAGCACGCCGGGGCGCCGCGGTCCAAGGAGCGCAACTCCGACCCGCTGTACGTCGCGACCGAGGAGCGCACGCGGGCGCTCGCCGCGCCCCTGGCGGGCGAGCACGTGCTGACGTCGTTCTCCAACACCGCGGCGTACTCGCCCGTGCCCTACCTCCCCGCGGCCCTGGGGGCGAGGATCGCCGCCGCGGCGGAGCTCGACATCGGCACGGCCTGGACCCTGATGCGGATGCTGCAGGTGCTCGCCTACACGGGCGTGGCCGCGGTGGGCCTCTGGGCCCTGCGCGGCACCCGGTTCCTGTGGGTCGGCTTCTGCGTGGCGCTGCTGCCCACCGCTCTCTTCCAGTCGGCGGTGATCTCCGCGGACTCGGTGACCAACGCCGTCGTCCTGACCTTCACCGCGCTCGTGCTGCGCGCGACCGTGCTCGACCGCACCGGGGCGCCCCTCGGCCGGGCGGAGCTGGGGGTCGTGCTCACGAGCGCCGTCGCCCTCCCACTGATGAAACCCACCTACGTCATCCTGTCCCTGCTGCTGCTGGCCGTCCCGCTCCGGAAGTACCCGCTGCCCCGCCGCCCCGACGGGCGACCGGTGGCGGCCTCCCTGGTGCTCACCGGATGCCTGCTGCTGACGCTGCTGGGCTTCGCGGGGTGGATGTTGCTGGCGGCGGGGACCACCGAGGCGATGGGGGCGCTGCGCGGTCCGGAGGAGCGGCACATGGTGCGGCCCGACGACCAGCTGGCCTTCGTGCTGGGCGAGCCGGTGGCCGTCCTGGGGATCGCGGCGCGGACGATCCTGACCGCGGACTGGGACTACGCGGCCGGCTTCGTCGCCCAGATGGGCTACGGGCCCGGCAGGACCATCGACGGGCCCTTCATCGGCGCGGTGTGCTGGCTCGTCGCCGTGGGCGCCGCGTTCTTCCACGGCCCGCGCGGTGCGGCGTCACGCCGGGCCGCGGCCTGGTTCGCGGGGGTGCTGCTGCTCAACGTCGCGGCGATCTTCGGCACGCTCTACCTCAGCTTCGCCCCGGTGGAGTCCGGGATCGTCAACGGCGTGCAGGGCCGGTACTTCGTCCCGCTCGCCCTGCTGCTGCTCGGGACGCTGGTCCCGCTGGTGCGCGCCCGGTTCCCCGCCACACCGGCGGGCCTGCGCCGGCTGGACACCACGATCCTGGTGCTCGTGCCGCTCTCGGCCGTGCTCGCCGTGGCCGGCTACGCCACCGTGGTCCACATCACGGGCCACTACATGCTTCCCTGACCGATGGCACCGACAACACCTGGAGGACCCCGTGGACGACGACCGCTCCGACTCCCCGCCGCGCCCGGACCGCCCCGGCGGCCCGCAGGATCCCGGCGGGTCCGCGCCCTCCGGCGGCTACGGCCCGCCGCCCCCGTGGGCGCAGCCTCCGCAGTGGGAGCGCTTCGCCGTGGGCCGCAGCCACGCCGACACCGCGCTGATCCTCGGCATCCTCAGCGTGGTGGTGCTGCCCCTGCTGGGCCCCTTCGCGATCTGGCAGGCCAACGAGGCCGAGAAGCTCGGCACCCCCGCCACGCCCGGGAAGGTGCTCGGCTGGGTGGGCACCGTGCTGCTCGGGCTCTTCGTGGTCTTCCTCGCGCTGTGGCTCGTGGGGGTCGCGTTCCTGGTCGGCTCCGGTGGGGGCGGCTGACCCGGTGGCCGGGACGTGCTCCCGGCCACCGGGCGCCCCGCTCACCAGATGCTGACGCGCTCCACCTCCGGCAGCCACAGGGCGTCCGAGTCCACGACCCCGAACGCCTCGTAGAAGGCGGGGACGTTGCGGACCACCTGGTTCGCCCGGAACTCGTTGGGGGAGTGCGGGTCGGTGGCGATGCGGTGGCGCAGCGCCTCGTCGCGGGACTTCTGCTGCCACACGTAGGCCCAGGACAGGAAGAGCCGCTGCTCGGGGCTGTAGCCGTCGATCAGCTCCCCGGGGCCGAAGGCGCTGCCGGTCTCCCGGGACATCCGCCACGCCTTGTGGGCGATCGTGAGCCCGCCCAGGTCCCCGATGTTCTCCCCCAGGGTGAGCTCGCCGTTGACGTGCGTGCCCTCCTCCGCCAGCTGCTCCGGGACCAGGCGGTCGTACTGGCGCACCAGCGCCGCCGTGCGCTCCTCGAAGGCCTGCCGGTCGGCGTCGGTCCACCAGTTGCGCAGCCGGCCGTCGCCGTCGCACGTCGAGCCCTTGTCGTCGAAGCCGTGGCCGATCTCGTGGCCGATCACGGAGCCGATCGCGCCGTAGTTCACGGCGTCGTCGGCGTCCTCGTCGAAGAACGGGGGCTGCAGGATCGCGGCCGGGAAGACGATCTCGTTGCGCAGGGGGTGGTAGTAGGCGTTGACCGTCTGCGGTGTCATGAGCCATTCGTGCTTCTCCACCGGGTTGCCGGCCTTGCGGACCAGCTCGGCGAGCCGGAACTCCGTGGTGCGGATCCGGTTGCCCACGAGGTCCTCGGGGTCGATCCGCAGCGAGGAGTAGTCCTTCCACTGCTCCGGGTAGCCGATCTTCGGGGTGAACTGGGAGAGCTTCTTCAGCGCCTCCTGACGGGTCTCCTCCGTCATCCAGTCCAGCCCGGTGATCGAGACGCGGTAGGCCTCCAGGAGGTTCGCCACGAGCTCGTCCATCCGCTCCTTGGCGGTGGGGGAGAAGTGCGCCGCGACGTAGAGCTCGCCCACGGCCTCGCCGAGGACCCCGTTGACGAGCTCGACCCCGCGCTTCCAGCGGTCCTTGAGCCGCGGGGTCCCCGAGAGCACGGTGCCGTAGAACGCGAAGTCCTCCTCGACGAACGCGGAGGACAGGTAGGAGGCGCGCGCGGAGACCAGGTGCCAGCGGGCCCAGGACCGCCACGCCGGCAGCAGCTCGTCGGCGAGCAGGTCCTCGACCCCGGTGAAGAAGGACGGCTGGGCGTTGACCACGGTGCGCAGCGCCGACACGGGCAGCTCCGCGCCCTCGGCCAGGAGCCCCCAGTCCAGGGCCGTGCCGGAGGCCGCGAGCTCCTCGAAGCCCATGGGGTTGTACATCTTGGTGAGGTCCCGGACCGTGACCTTGTCCCAGTGGTGGGAGGCGATCCGCGTCTCGAGCCCCACGACGGCGCGGGCCTGCTCCTCGGCGTCCTCGAACCCGGCCAGGGACAGCATGGTCCGCACGTGCTCCAGGTACTTCCCGCGGATCGCCGCGTGCTGGTCGTCCCGGTAGTACTCCTCGTCCGGCAGGCCCAGGCCCGCCTGCCCCACGAACACGAGCTGGCGCTCGGGGTCGCCCGGGTCGGCGTCGNACGACCCCGCCCGTGCCGCGCCGGATCATCCGGCCGAAGTGGCGCACCAGTCCGGGCACGTCCGCCACGGCGTCGATCTCGGCGAGGTCCGGGGCCAGCGGGGAGGCGCCGAGCGCCTCGATCCGCTCCTCGTCCATGAAGGACGCGTAGAGGTTCGCGATCTTGGACTCGACGGCCTCCGGGTCCCCGGCCCGGGCCTGGGTGATGAGCTCGCGCACGGCGGCCTCCGCCTGGTCCCGCAGCTCGATGAACGCGCCCACGGACGGCTTGTCGTCGGGGATCTCGGTCCGGCGCTGCCACGAGCCGTTGACGTGGCGGTAGATGTCGTCCTGGGGGCGGACGGAGCGGTCGAAGCCGGAGAGGTCGAACACCGAAGAGGTCACCGTAGATGTCATGCCCACCACATTAACCGGCGTGCGGCGGAGCGGGCGGGCTGTTCCCCGACCGCTTAACCCCGGATCCGTCCCCGGGTCCGGCGCCGGCGGATCAGTCCCGCGCGCCGGTGAACCGCGGCGGGCGCTTGTGCTGGAACGCGGCGAAGCCCTCGGCGTAGTCGGCGCTGCGGCACAGCTCGCCCTGCACCCGGTTCTCGTTGTCCACGGACTCCCACAGCCCCAGGCGCTCGTCGCGGATCTGCGCCACGAGCTCGCGGGAGGCGAGGAACGCGCCGGTCGCGCCCTCGGCCACGGCGGCGGCCTTGGCCCGGGTGAGCTCGAGCAGCTCCTCGGCGGGCACCGAGCGGCTGAACAGCCCGGAGCGCACGGCCTCCTGGCCGCTCATCAGCTCGGCCGTGTAGATGAGGTCCAGGGTCCGGTGGGCGCCGAGGCGCTCGGTGAACAGGGCGTGCCCGCCCGAGTCGAGGGTCGCCCCCAGGTTGGCGAACGGGGAGCCGATCTTCGCGCTGTCCGCGACGTAGACCACGTCCGTGGCGATCGCCAGGCCGAGCCCCACGCCCAGGCACGGGCCCTGCACGGCGGCGAACGTCGGGGCGGGGAACCGGGTCATGGCGCGCAGCAGCGGGGTGACCTTCCCGGCCAGGTAGCCGTGGGCGTCGTCGGTCGCCGGGTCCACGGCGGAGATGTCCCGGCCGGCGCAGAAGCCGCGGCCCTCGCCGCGCAGCACGAGGGCCCGGACACCGGCCCTCCCGGCCTCGGCGTAGGCGTCGCCGAGCTCGGCGAGCGCCGCCTCGTCCAGGGCGTTCATCTTCCCGGGTGCGTTCAGCACCACTTCGGCCACGGATCCGTCGATGGTCAGATCGATCACTGCTGCTCCTCGGTGAGGTCGGGGACTGGGTCGGGTGCCGGGTGGGGCGGGACGGCCCGGGGCCCGGCACCGTGCAGGTGCCGGGCCCCGGACGGTGCGGCTCAGGCGTCGAAGTCGACGACGAGCTCCCCGGAGGTGGGACGGGTCTGGCAGGTGAGCACGTAGCCCTTCTCGATCTCGTCCTTCTCGAGGGCGTAGTTCTCCTCCATCACGAACTCCCCGGAGACGACCTTCGCGCGGCACGTGCCGCACACCCCGCCGGCGCACGCGAACGGGACGTCGGGGCGGACCCGCAGGGCGGCGTTGAGGACGGTCTCCTGGGCGTTCTTCGGGGACTCGATCGAGGAGGAGAGCCCGTCCAGGTTGAACGTGATGTCGTAGCTCTCTCCCGAGGGGTCCGCCGGGACCACGCGTCCCTGCTGCCCCTGGGGGGTCTCCGGGCGGCCGGTGCTGAAGAGCTCGAAGCGGATGCTGTCCTCCGGCACACCGCGCTCCGCGAGGGTGTCCCGGCACAGCTGGACGAGCTCGAACGGCCCGCACAGGAACCACTCGTCGGTCCGGTCCACCTGGAGGACCTCGTCCAGGATGTCCTTGAGCTTGTCGGCGTCGATCCGCCCGGACATCAGCGGGCTGATCCGCTGCTCGCGGGAGAGCACGTGGTGGATCGCCAGGCGGGACGGGTACTTGTCCTTGAGGTCCCCGAGGTCCTCGGCGAACATCACCTCCATGGCGGAGCGGTTCGCGTAGACGAGGTCGAAGGTGGAGGTCTCCGAGGCGCGCAGCACGGCCTTGGCGATCGCCATGATCGGGGTGATCCCGGAGCCCGCGGCGAAGGCCACGAGGTGGACGGACGCGTTCTTCGCGACCTCCTCGGCGGCGAGCTTCTCCGGGTCGTTCATGCTCGTGAGCCCGAGCTTGGAGATGAACGCGCCCTGCGGGTTCATGACGTCGAGCTTGTCGCCGGCCTTCAGGGACTCGTTGGCCCACGTGGAGAAGACCCCGCCGATGTCCTGCTTGATCGCCACCCGGATCTCGCCCGGCCGGGGCTCCGCGCAGATCGAGTACGACCGGCGGACCTCCTGCCCGTCGATCCGGGCGCGGAGCGCCACGTACTGCCCGGGCAGGTAGTCGTAGTCGTCCACGAGCTCCGGGGGCACCGCGAAGGCGACCTCAACGGAGTCCGCGGTGAGCTTGCGGACCTGGGAGACCTCGAGGGTGTTGAACGTGGCCCGGCGCCGGGCCGGGGCGGTGATCTCGGTCATCAGTGCACCTTGAAGTAGTCGAAGGGTTCCAGGCACTCGTTGCAGACGTGGAGCGCCTTGCAGGCGGTCGAGCCGAAGCGGGTCAGCTCGCGGGTGTTCAGGGAGTGGCAGCGCGGGCACTTCACGGTGAGCCCCAGCCGGACGGGACCGGCGGCGGCCCGGCCGGTGGGCGGGGCGATGCCGTACTCGTCGAGCTTGCGCCTGCCCTCATCGCTCATCCAGTCCGTGGTCCACGCCGGCTGCAGCACGAGGTCGACCCGCACGTCGTCGTAGCCCTGCGCGTTGAGGGCCCGGGTGACGTCGGTGGTGATGGTCTCCATCGCCGGGCACCCGGAGTAGGTCGGGGTGATGACGACGACGGCGCGCCCGCCCTCGACCCGGGCGTCCCGCAGGATGCCGAGGTCGGCGATGGAGAGCACGGGGATCTCCGGGTCGTTCACCGTGGCGGCGATGTCCCAGACGCGGCCGGCGGCCTCGTCCCGGGGGCGCAGCTCCCGGCCGGTCACCTGCGTGGTGCCCGCCTGCTCGTGGTCGGTCATCGTCATCGCCTCCTCACCAGGTCGCGCCGGGGTGCTGGCGCGCCAGCACCTGCATCTCGGCGAGGATGTGGCCTCGCTGCTCGCTGAACTGCCCGGAGCGGTCGCCGCCCCAGGCGCCCAGGACCTCGGGGACCGACAGCTGCGCCTCGTCGAGGATCGCCGTGATCCGCGTGTCGAAGTCGGCCCGCAGCGAGGAGGGGCGCACGGCGACGTCCCCGAGGGACTCGATGAGCTCGTCGTCGTGGAACAGCTCGTCCACGTAGGGCCACATGTAGTACAGCCCCGCCTCGATCCGGCGCCGGGACTCCTCGGTGCCCAGTGCCAGGCGCAGCACCCACTGGCTCGCGTGGTCCTGGTGGTACTCGATCTCCTTGATCGCCTTGTCCGCGATGGCCGCGAGCGTCGGGTCGGAGGAGCGGACCAGGCGGCGGTACAGCTCGTACTGGTAGTAGGAGAAGATCAGCTGCCGGGCGATGGTCTGCCCGAAGTCGCCGTTCTCCTGCTCCACGAGGCGGCAGGAGCGGAACTCCTCCTCGTCGCGGAAGTAGGCGAGGTCGTCCTCGGTCTTCCCCCACGCGGTGCCCGCGTAGGTGAGGAAGAAGCGGGCGTGCCCGAGCAGGTCCAGGGCGATGTTGGCCAGCGCGATGTCCTCCTCGAGCTCCGGGGCCCGGGCGATCCACCAGCCGAGGCGCTGGGCGAGCATCAGGGCGTCGTCGCCCAGGTACAGGGCGTAGCGGGCCACGTCCTCGGGGGCCTTCGCGCCGCCGGCCTTGATGTCCTCCGCGGTGATCGCCTCGCCGGCGCTCTGCCGGGTGGCGGACTCGTGGGGTGCGTTGCTCACAGGTGCTTCACCCCTTCGCTCTTGGTGTAGTACGTGGCGTGCCGGTAGCTCTTGCCCTGCGCGGACTCGAAGAAGCCGCCCTTGGAGTCGGGGTCCGAGGCGGTGATGGCCGCGGAGGGCACGACCCACACGGAGGTGCCCTCGTTGCGGCGGGTGTAGAGGTCCCGGGCGTTGCGCACGGCCATCGTGGCGTCCGGGGCGTGCAGGGATCCGGCGTGGACGTGGGAGAGCCCGCGCGAGGACCGCACGAACACCTCCCACAGGGGCCACTCGTCCGAGGGCGTGCCGATCGGGCTCACGGTGTTCTCGCTCATGCTCAGGCTCCGATGAGTTCGGCGGAGGCGCGCTCCGCGGCGGTCTTGCGGGCGTAGGCGGCGGCGGCCTCGCGGACCCAGGCACCGTCCTCGTGCGCCGTGCGGCGGCGCTGCATGCGCTGGAGGTTGCACGGGCCCTTGCCGCCGACGACGGCCTTGAACTCGTCCCAGTCCAGGGGGCCGTAGTCGTAGTGGCCGCGCTCCTCGTTCCACTTGAGGTCCGGGTCCGGCAGGGTCAGGTCCAGCGCCGCGGCCTGCTCGACGATCATGTCCACGAAGCGCTGGCGCAGCTCGTCGTTGGAGAAGCGCTTGATGTTCCACGCCATGGACTGCTTCGAGTTGGGCGAGTCGTCGTCCGGGGGGCCGAACATCTGCAGGGACGGGCCGTAGAAGCGGTTCACGGCGTCCTGGGCCATCTGCTTCTGGGCGGGCGTGCCGTGGGAGAGCTCGTAGAGGATCTCCCAGCCCTGGCGCTGGTGGAAGGACTCCTCCTTGCAGATGCGGACCATGGCCCGGCCGTAGGGGCCGTAGGAGGCCCGGCACAGCGGGACCTGGTTGGCGATCGCCGCGCCGTCCACGAGCCAGCCGATGGCGCCCATGTCGGCCCAGGTGCGCGCGGGGTAGTTGAAGATCGAGGAGTACTTGGCGCGGCCGTCCAGCAGCTGCTGGTTGAGCTCGGAGCGCGGGGTGCCCAGGGTCTCGGCGGCGGAGTATAGGTACAGCCCGTGGCCGGCCTCGTCCTGCACCTTGGCCATGAGGATGGCCTTGCGCTTGAGGGACGGCGCCCGGGAGATCCAGTTGCCCTCCGGCTGCATGCCGATGATCTCGGAGTGGGCGTGCTGCGAGACCTGGCGGACCAGCGTCTTGCGGTAGGCCGCGGGCATCCAGTCGCGCGGCTCGATCCGGGAGTCCTCGGCGATGATGCGGTCGAAGTGCTCCTCGCCCGCGCGGTCCAGCTCGGCCTGATCGGCCGCGTCCGCGGCGGGCACGGCGTGGAGTCCCGTGTTCTGCGTAGTCATGGTGTCCCTCTTCCGACGAGATGGCGCCGCGGGGCGGGAGGGCCGCACGCGACTAACTGACCGTTCGTTCAGAATATAAGTCCGTGGGGGCGCCGTCAACAGGTGGATCCCAGTTCGTCCGGACCGCTCCGGCGGTCGCACGGGTTGACACGGGGAGCGGAGTGGGATTGTCTACTGACCATTCGGTCGTGAAGTGTGAGGAGAGCTACATGTCCCAGGGCCATCCGATCCTCGCGGGGGACCACACCTCGCGGTGGATGGGCATCACGGTGGACCGTGCCGAGTACGGTCACGCGCAGATCCGCATGACCCTGCGGGAGGAGATGCTCAACGGGTTCGGCATCGCCCACGGCGGCATGGTCTTCGCCTTCGCGGACACCTGCTTCGCCCTCGCCTGCAACGACCCCGCCGGTGACGGCAGCACCATCACGGTGGCCGCGGGGGTGGACATCAACTTCCTCGCCTCGGCCTACCGCGGGCAGGAGCTCGTCGCCGTGGGGACCGTGCGCGCCCAGGCGGGGCGCAGCGGCGTCTACGACATCCAGGTCCTGGCCGACGACCGGCTCATCGCCGAGTTCCGGGGCCGCAGCCGCACCATCCCGAACCCGGCCCTCCGTGCGGCCGCGCCCGCGGAGCGGCCGACCGCCGATCCCGCCGCCGATGAGGCCGAGCAGCCGGCCGCCGATCCGGCCGAACAGCCCGTCCTGCAGCCCGACCAGCCGTACGCCCCGCAGCCCGAGGAAGTCTGACATGACAGAGTGCTCCGTCCCCAACCCCTACACCCCCGCCCCTGCCCCCGCGGACCGGTCGCAGCCGGACCCCGAGGAGACGATGAGCCGGGACCAGGTCGAGTCCCTGCAGGTCGAGCGGCTGCGCTGGACCCTGCACCACGCCTACGAGAACGTCCCCGCCTACACCGAGCTCTTCGACGGCCACGGCGTGCACCCGGGCGACTTCAAGGAGCTCGAGGACCTCCAGCTCTTCCCGTACACGGACAAGGAGTTCCTGCGGAAGGCGTACCCGTTCAAGTCCCTCGCGGTGCCGATGAGCGACGTCCGGCGGATCCACGCCTCCTCCGGCACCACCGGGCAGCCCACCGTGGTGGCCTACACCCAGAACGACATCGACACCTGGGCGGGCCTCGTGGCCCGCTGCTTCCGGCTCTCCGGCGTGCGGCCCGGCGACAAGGTGCACAACGCCTACGGCTACGGACTGTTCACGGGCGGGCTCGGCGCCCACTACGGCGCCGAGCGCCTGGGCTGCGCCGTCATCCCGATGTCCGGTGGGCAGACCGAGAAGCAGGTCCAGATGATCCGGGACTTCGGACCCGAGGCCATCCTCTCGACCCCCACCTATCTGCTGACCATCGCCGACGGCTTCCGGAAGCTCGGCCTGGACCCGCGGGAGACGTCGTTGCGCACCGCGGTGCTCGGGGCGGAGCCCTGGACCGAGGAGATGCGCCGGGAGATCGAGACGGCCTTCGACGTCGACGCGTGCGACATCTACGGCCTCTCGGAGGTCATGGGCCCCGGCGTGGCCGGGGAGTCCGCCGCCTCCAAGGACGGTTCCCACGTCTGGGAGGACCACTTCCGTCCCGAGATCATCGACCCGTTCACGGACGAGGTCCAGGAGACCGGCCGGCCCGGCGAGCTCGTGTTCACGGCGCTCACCAAGGAGGCCCTGCCGATCATCCGCTACCGCACCCACGACCTGACCCGCCTGCTCCCCGGCACGGACCGGCCCGGGCACCGGCGGATGGGCCGGATCACGGGCCGCTCCGACGACATGATCATCCTGCGCGGGGTCAACCTGTTCCCCTCCCAGATCGAGGAGCTCGCCCTGCAGGTGCCGGAGCTGAGCCCGCACTTCACCCTCGAGATCACCCGGCCGCACCGGATGGACCAGATGACCATCAACATCGAGCGGCGCGAGCAGGTGACCGTCGAGGCCGCCGAGGCCGGCGGCCAGAAGCTCCTGCACGCGATCAAGACGAAGATCGGCTCCTCCGCCTCGATCCGGATCGCCGAGCCGGGAACCCTCGCCCGGTCCTCCGGCAAGCTGCGCCGGGTCTACGACCACCGCAACGACGCCTGACGGTCGCGCACCGATTCCTGCCGCGCCCGGCCCCCGGGACAGCTCGGGGGCCCGGCGCGTCGTAGGATCGTTGTCCTGCCCGTCCCCACCGAGATCGAGGTCCGCATGACGCACGCACCGGCGCCCGCCCCTCCGGACGGCGCGGCCCCGCGCCGCGGTCGGCCCGGCTACGACCGCGAGACGCTGCTCGCCGTGTGCGTGGAGGTCTTCAACGTCCACGGCTACGACGCCACGTCGATGGGCACGCTCTCCAAGCACCTGGGGATCTCCAAGTCCGCGATCTACCACCACGTGGAGTCCAAGGAGGCGATCCTCGAGCAGGCGCTGGGCCGGGCCCTGGACGCGCTCGAGGAGGTCCTGGCCTCCGCCGAGCGGACGGAGGCCCCCGCGGTCCAGCGGCTCGAGCAGGTGATCCGGGGGACCGTGCGCGTGCTCGTGGAGCAGATGCCCTACGTGACGCTGCTGCTGCGGCTGCGGGGCAACTCGGAGGTCGAGACGCGGGCGCTCGAGCGCCGTCGCACGGTCACCCGCCGGGTGGGCGCGCTCATCGAGCTGGCGCAGGCCGAGGGGGACCTGCGCCGCGACCTCAGCGGACGGTCCGCCTCCCGCCTGCTCCTGGGCATGATCAACTCGATCGTCGACTGGTACCGGCCCGATGCGGGCCAGGCCTGGGAGGAGCTGGCCGAGACCGTCGTCGTGCTCGCGTTCTCGGGGCTGCGGGCCCCCTGACCCGGACGCGGGCCCCCGAGGCGCCCCGGCCCCGGCCCTCGCGGGCCGGGCGGGCGCTACCCGCGCGGAGGCGCGGGTAGCACGGTCCCGCCGGCGGTCTCGTTCCGCGGCTCCACGCCCAGCCGGGCCCCCGTCCCGTCCCCGTCCACGGCGAGCATGTTCGCCGTGCCGAAGATCCCCGCTCCCACGGCGACGTCGTGGCCCCGGCGGCGCAGCTCCTGGACCGCGGCGGCCGAGAAGTCCGACTCCACCTGGAGGGTGTTGCCGACCCCGTGGGGGTGGTTGGACGCGGGGAAGGCCGTGCTCACGAAGCGCGGCTGCGCCACCGCCTCCTGCGGCGTCATGCCGAAGTCCACCACGTTCATGAACTGCTGCAGCTGTCCCTGCGGCTGGGTGTCGATCCCGGTGTTGCCGCCGAGCAGGTACGGCCGGCCGTCGCGCAGGGCCATGAACGGGGCGGAGGTGTGCCGCACCGTGGCCCCGGGCGCCACGGCGTTGACGTCGTCCTCGTCGAGCGACAGGAAGCTCATGCGCTCGTTGATGTGGATCCCGGTGTCCCCCACCACCAGGAACTGGCCGCCCAGGCTCGTGGTCACGGCCGCGGCGTTGCCGGAGCGGTCGGTGAGGTGGAACGTGGTGGTGTCCGAGGCCTGCCGGTCGAGCCCGCTGTCGATCGGCCACTCGGCGGCCCGGTCGTCGTCGATGCGCGCCCGCTGGGCCCGGGCGTACTCGTCCGACAGCAGCTTCTCCACGGGCACGTCGGTGCGCTCGGGGTCCCCCACGTGCGCGTAGCGGTCGGCGAAGGCCAGCTTCACGGCCTCGACCTGCCGGTGGACCACATCGGGATCGTCGGGGGACCGGCCGGAGAAGTCGTCCTCCTCGAGGATGTTGAGGGCCTGCAGCATGGCGATGCCCTGGCTGTTGGGCGGATTCTGGTACACCCTGACGTCCTTGCCGTAGTCGATGGAGATCGGCTCGACCAGCTCCGCCGAATAGCTGCTGAAGTCCTCCAGGGTGAGGTATCCGCCCTCCTGCTCCGAGAAGTCGACGACGGCCTCCGCGAGGGGCCCGCGGTAGAAGTGGTCCCGGGCTGCCTGGATCCCGGCGGAGCGGTCGGCGGCGCCGTCGTAGGCGGCCACCAGGTCCTCGAAGGTCTCGGCCATGTCCCGCTGGTGCACGGTGTCGCCCGCCTCCAGGAGGGCGCCGTCGCGGGTGTAGAGCTCGGTCATGACCGGGCTCTGCCGGATGTTCGCCTCCTCCCGGGTCAGCCAGTAGACCATCTCGGAGCTCACGGGGTACCCCTCCCGGGCCGCTGCGATCGCCGGTGCGAGGACCTCGTCCAGCCCCAGCTCGCCGTACTCGTCGAGCCAGAGCATCCACCCGTCCCAGGCGCCGGGGAGGATGGCCTGGTGCATGCCGAACTCGCCGGCACGAGTGTGGTAGTCGTCGAGCGTCGCCGCGCTGCCGACCGGCCCCACGCCGTCCAGGCTCGTCACGTCGCCGCTGCCGGCGTCGTAGTACAGGGCCCACGTGCCGCCGCCGAGCACGCTCGAGTAGTACGGCTCCACCACGCTCAGCACGGCCGCGACCGCCACGGCGGCGTCGGCGGCGGTGCCGCCGGCCTCCAGGATCTCCGTGCCCGCCGCGGTGGCCAGCTCGTGCGAGGACACCACCGCCTGCACGTGCGGGGCGCGCCCCTCGGCCGCGTCCGTTGCGGACGCCGTGGCCGACCCCGGTGTCTCCCCCGGCGGAACCGGTGCGGAGGTCTCGGTGCCGGTCGGCTCCGACGTGGTCCCCGCGCCGTCCTCGGCGGGCGGCGCGCACGCGGTGAGGGCGAGGAGGAGGCACAGCGCAGCGGCGGCCGTCCTGTGGGCGGGGCTCGAGCTCCGGCGCATCGCGTCTCCTCCGGCCGTGGCACCCGCCGGCGGTCCTGGGCGCAGGGGCGCCGGCACGCGCGAGGGTCTGGGCAGCGTGCTGGTCAGGCTAGCACCGGGCGGAACGGCGCGACAGGCCGGTCCCGGCGTGCGCCGAGTCCCCAGGAGCAGCGCGATCCCCCACACAGGGCGGTGCGTGGGGGATCGCGTGCATCGTGGGGCCCGGCGGCCCGGCGGCCCGGGTCAGCCGGTCAGGCGGTGGGCCAGGTCTTCGCGACCAGGGTCAGCACGTCGTAGGTCGCCACGATCTCGTCGTGCTGGTTGTGCAGGATCGCGTCCCAGCAGACCTCCCCGTACTCGTCGGTCACCCGCGGGGTGATCTGCTTGGCGGTGAGGGTCACCCGGATCGCGTCGTCGTAGGTCACCGGCGTGATGAACCGCAGGTTCTCCAGCCCGTAGTTGGCCAGGACGGGCCCGGGGGCGGGCTCCACGAACAGCCCGGCCGCCCAGGAGACCAGCAGGTAGCCGTGGGCCACCCGGCGCGGGAAGAACGGGTTGGCCGTGGCGGCCTCCTCGTCGGTGTGCGCGTAGAAGGTGTCGCCGGTCCTCTCGGCGAACTCGGTGATGTCCTCCAGGGTCACGGTGCGCAGCTCCGAGGCGAACTGGTCGCCGATCCGCAGGGTCTCCAGGGACTTGCGGAACGGGTGCTCGCCGGTGCCGTTCTCGACCGCCTCGCGGGTCACGGTGTTCGCCGCGGCGCCCCGGTGCCACACGCCGGTCACGGCCGTGAGGATGTCCGGGGGGCCCTGGATCGCGGTGCGCTGCATGTAGTGCTTGACGCCGCGCACGCCGCCCAGCTCCTCGCCGCCGCCGGCGCGGCCGGGGCCGCCGTGGACCAGGTGCGGCATGGGGGAGCCGTGGCCGGTCGAGGTCTTGGCGTCCTGGCGGTTGAGGAAGTGCACGCGTCCGTGGTGCGAGCCGATGCCCGCGGTGAACCGGGCGGCGGTCGCGCCGTCGTTCGTGCACACGGTCGCCACGAGCGAGCCGCCGCCGAGCGCGGCCAGCCGCACGGCGTCGTCGACGTCGGTGTAGCCGAGGACGGAGGTCACCGGGCCGAAGGCCTCGACGAAGTGCACCTCGGGGGTCTCCGGGTCGTCGAAGGACAGCACCGTGACGGGGAAGAACGCGCCGGCCTCGGAGTCGGCGCCGCCGACGGCCGCGTCCGGACCGCCCAGGCGGACGGAGCCGCCGGCGGCGACCAGGCGCTCCACGGCCTTGCGGACCTCGCCCTGCTGCTCCTTGGAGGCCAGGGCGCCCATGGTGACGCCCTCGGTGCGGGGGTCGCCGATGACCACGCGCTGCTGCACGCGCTCGGCGACGGCCGTCACGACGTCCTCCACGCGCTCCTGCGGGACGATGACGCGCCGGATGGCCGTGCACTTCTGACCGGCCTTGGACGTGATCTCGGTGAACACCGCCTTCACGAACGCCTCGAACTCCGGGGTCTCCGGGGTGGCGTCGGGGCCGAGGATCGCGGCGTTGAGGGAGTCCGTCTCGGCGGTGAAGCGCACCCCGCCGTTGATGACGTTGTCGTGGTGGCGCAGCGACTGCGCGGTGCCGGCGGAGCCGGTGAAGGCCACGTGGTCACGGTAGTCCAGGTGGTCCAGCAGGTCCCGGGCCGAGCCCGACACCAGCTGCAGGGAGCCCTCGGGCAGGATGCCGGATTCGATCATCAGGCGCACGCAGTCGGCGGTGACGTAGCCGGTGGGCGTCGCCGGCTTCACCACGGTCGGCATGCCGGCGATGAAGGCGGGGGCGAACTTCTCGAGCATGCCCCACACCGGGAAGTTGAACGCGTTGATCTGCACGGCGACCCCGGGCATGCGGGTGTAGATGTGCTCGCCCAGGAAGGACCCGTCCTGGGAGAGCTGCTCCACGGCGCCGTCCACGATGACGTTGGCGTTGGGCAGCTCGCGCCGGCCCTTGGAGGAGAACGTGAAGAGGGTGCCGATGCCGCCGTCCACGTCGAAGAAGTGGTCCTTCAGCGTGGCCCCGGTCGAGTAGGAGAGGTCGTAGAGCTCCTGCTTGTGCTCGGTGAGGTACTTGGCCAGCTCCTTGAGCTTGAGCGCCCGCTCGTGGATGGTGAGCTCCCCGAGGGCGCGCTGGCCCACGGTCCGGCCGTAGTCCACGGCGGAGGCGATGTCGATGCCGTCCGTGGACACGCGCGCCACGACCTCGCCGGTCGAGGCGTCGGCCACGTCCGTGACCTTCTGCGGGTTCTCCGGAGTCCACCACCGGCCCCTCAGGTAGCTGGGGAGGATGGTCTGGGTCTGTGCTGCCACGGTGCATGGTCCTTTCGCTCGGGTGCGTGCGGGCGGACGGTCCCTCTCCCGCATCCTGACCGATCGTTCGGTATTATGACCACGATAACCTACGTCACACGCCGGGACCACTGCTCCACGGTGGTCCCGCACCACGTCGCCGAGCTCCGAGGAGTGCCATGCCCACGACCGAGACCCACGAGCCCTGGCGCATCGTCCTGGGCGAGCTCGACGAGAAGATGGGCGTCACCGTCCTGGAGGAGTCGGCGGAGCGCGTGGTCGCGGCCATGCCTGTCGAGGGCAACCGCCAGTCGCTGGGCCTGCTCCACGGCGGCGCCATGGTGGCTCTCGGCGAGGCCGTGGGCTCCTGGGCGGCCGTGATCCACGCGTCCACGATGGGCAAGGTCGCCGTGGGCGTGGACGTCAACGCCACCCACCACCGGTCCTCCCGCGCGGGCACCGTGACCGCCACTGCCACCGCCCTGCAGCTCGGCCGGTCCCTCACGTGCCACGAGGTGGTCATCGAGCACGAGGACGGCGCCCGGCTGTGCACCGTGCGGATCACGAACTTCCTCAAGGACAGGCCGCAGCAGGCCGGGAAGTAAACCGAGCACCAGGCTGAGGCCCCGGCCGAGGACCGGGCCGAGAAGCGCACCGGGAACCGGGCCGAGGAGTGGATCAGGACGGCCGGCCGAGCCGCCGGCGCAGGGCTGCCAGCTCCTCGGGGGCCAGCCCGGCCTGCACGAGCCACCGCTCGGCGTCGAACTCGGCCAGCAGCTCCTCGAGGGCGGCCCGGCGCTCCGCGAGCAGCGCGGTGAGCTCGTGCTCGGGGTGGTGGCGCTCGACGGGGTGGGGGACGGGCGAGACGCGGTGCCATTCGTTGATCCCGCGCGCGGCGGCCTCGTCCTCCGCGACGAGGCGCTCCGGGGGCGCCCCGGCCAGACCCAGGAGCAGCAGCGCGAGCACCCCGGTGCGGTCGCGGCCGGCCGAGCAGTGCACCACCACGGCGCCCTCGGCGGTCGCCACCGCCCGCACCGCCTCGACGAGGAAGCCCGGGAACAGCCGCAGGTAGTCGCGGTAGCCGCGCGGATGGTTGAGGTAGGGCGTGCCCACCAGCGGGAACTGCGGATGGGCGGGGTCCTCGGTGGGGCGGTGCAGCACCGTGATGCCGGCGCGGGCGGCCGGATCGTCGGCGGGATCCGTGGGCCGGCGGTGCCGCTCGTCGGCGTTGCGGAGGTCCACGACCGTGCGCACGCCGTCCTCGGCGGCCGCGAGCCACCCCGCGGGGCTCAGCCGCTCGGAGCGCCCCATCCGCCACACGTCGCCCGCCAGGCGCCGGGCGTTGAGCGCGCCGTCCCACGCGGCGGGGGCGCCGGGCTGTGCGTGCATGCTCCCACGATAGGACCCAGGTCCGACGCGCACTCCTCCTCCCACGCGCGAACTCACCGGTGCTGCCCGAGATGCCGGCATTTCTGGGGCGATCTCGGGCAGCACCGGTGAGTTCGGCGGAGGGAGGGCGCGGTTACTGCTGGTCGTAGGCGAAGAAGCCCTTGCCGGTCTTGCGGCCGAGCTCGCCCCGGGCCACCATGTCCCGCATCAGCTGCGGGGGAGCGAAGCGCGGGCCGAGCTCGGAGGCGAGGTACTCGGCGATGCCCAGGCGCACGTCCAGGCCCACGATGTCCGTCAGGGCCAGCGGGCCGACCGGGAACTTGTAGCCGAGCACCATCGCGTTGTCGATGTCCGCCGGGGAGGCCACGCCCTCCTCGACCATGCGGATGGCCTCGAGGGCGATCGCCACGCCCAGCCGGGAGGAGGCGAAGCCGGGGGCGTCGTTGACGACCACCGGGGTCTTGCCGAGGCCCTCGACCCACTGCACCGAGAGCCGCTGGAGCTCCTCGCCGGTGTGCTTCGAGTTCACGACCTCCACGAGCTTCGAGGCCGGCACCGGGTTGAAGAAGTGCAGCCCGCAGAACCGCTCGGGCCGGGCCAGCTGCTCGGCCAGCCCGTCCACGGACAGCGACGACGTGTTGGTGGCCAGCCACGCGGTCTCGGCCAGGTGGCCCTCGACCTCCTGCAGGGCGGAGACCTTCAGGTCCCACACCTCGGGGACGGCCTCGACGACGAGCTCGCACGGGGCGAAGTCGGCGTGGTCGAGGGAGACGGTCAGGTTCTCGGCCCACTCGTCCAGGTTGCCGTCCACGCTCCCGCGCTCCAGGGTCTTGGCCAGGTCCCGCTCGATCCGCTCCCGCGCGGCCTCCGCGGCCTGCCCGTCCCGCTCCACCACGGTCACCTTCGCCCCGGCGAGCAGGAAGGCGTGGGCGATGCCCGCGCCCATGCGGCCTCCGCCCAGGACGCCGACGACGGCGGGAACGGCCAGTGCGTGCTTCTCGGTCATGGTCCGGGTGCTCCTACTTCTTGTTCTTCTTGCGGTCCAGGAAGGCCTGCATGCGGTCGAACTTCGCCTCCGACTCGAAGAGCACGGCCTGGGCCAGCTCGTCGATGTGCGGGTGGGCGGACGGCGGGGCCGTGAAGACCCGCTTGGAGATCCGCACGGCCAGAGGGTCCTGGGCGCCGATCCGGTCGGCGAGCGCATGCGCGGCGCCGATAAGCTCCGCGGGCTCGTGCAGCTCGGTGACGAGGTGCAGGGCCAGGGCCTCGTCCGCGCCGAGGATCCGGCCGGCGAGCAGGATGTCCAGGGCGATCGCCTCGCCGACCAGCTCCTTGAGCCGCCAGAGGCCGCCGGCGGCGGCGATGATCCCCAGGTTGGTCTCGGGCTGGCCGATCTTGAGGTGCGGGGTGGCGATGCGGAAGTCCGCGGCGTAGGCCAGCTCCGCGCCGCCGCCCAGGGCGTAGCCGTCGACCGCGGCGATCACCGGCATGGGCAGCTTGTGGATCCGGTCGAAGATCCGGGAGTTGATCCCGGCCAGGGCGTCGTCGCGGCGGCGCTCGCGCAGCTGGGCGATGTCGGCGCCGGAGGCGAAGACCCCCTTGCCGTTCACCTCGGTGCCCGAGAGGATCAGGACCTTCGGGTGCCGTTCCAGGTGGCCGCACACGGTGTGCAGCTCCTCGACCATGGTCGCGTCGATGGCGTTGCGCACGGCGGGGCGGTCCAGGACAACGTGCAGGCGGTCCTCGCGCTCCTCGAGCCGCAGGGCGGTGAACTCCGCGCCGAGGATCTCGCTGGGGCCGACCATCAGAGCTTCTCCACGAGCATCGCGGTGCCCTGGCCCACGCCCACGCACATGGTGGCGAGGCCGCGGTCGGCGTTCTCGCGCTCCATCCGGCCCAGCAGCGTCACGACCAGCCGGGAGCCGGAGGAGCCCAGCGGGTGGCCGAGCGCGATGGCCCCTCCGTCGTTGTTCACGGTGCCCGCGTCGAGGCCGAGGCGGCGGATGCAGGCCAGGGACTGGCTGGCGAAGGCCTCGTTGAGCTCGACGGCGCCGAGGTCGCCGATGTCCCACCCGGTGCGCTCGAGCACCTTCTGCGTGGCGGGGACGGGGCCGATGCCCATGATCTCCGGGGGCACCCCGGCCGAGGCGCCGTCGACGATCCGGGCCCGGGGGGTCAGCCCGTACTTCTCGGCGGCGCGCTCGGAGACCACGAGGATCGCCGAGGCGCCGTCGTTGAGGGAGGAGGCGTTGCCGGCGGTGACGACCGTGCCGTGGTCGACCACGGGGCGCAGCCTGGCGAGGGCGTCCATCGTGGTGCCCGGGCGGGGGCCCTCGTCCGTGTCCACGACCGTCTCGGCGCCCTTGCGGCCCTTGACCGTGACCGGGACGATCTCGGGGGCGAAGCGACCGGCGTCGATCGCGGCGATCGCCTTCTCGTGGGAGGCCACGGCGAACGCGTCGGCGTCCTCGCGCGAGATGCTGTCGACGATCGCGACCTCCTCGGCCGTCTCCGGCATCGAATAGGTCATCTTGTCGTGCTTCTTGAACTCGGGGTTGGTGAAGCGCCAGCCGATCGAGGTGTCGAACACCTCTCCGGGCTTGGCGAAAGGCTTGGCCGGCTTCTCCATCACCCAGGGGGCCCGCGACATGGACTCCACGCCGCCGGCGACGACGATGTCCGCGGCCCCGGCCTTGATCATGTGGGAGGCCATGATGATGGCCGACAGGCCCGAGGCGCACAGGCGATTGACGGTGATGCCGGGGACGGTGTCGGGGAAGCCGGCCAGCAGCCAGGCCATCCGGGCGACGTTGCGGTTCTCCTCCCCGGCGCCGTTGGCGTTGCCGAGGATGACCTCGTCGACGTCGTGCGGGTCGATCCCGGCGTCGGTCACCGCGTGCTTGACCACGAGCGCGGCGAGGTCGTCGGGGCGCACGGAGCTCAGTGCGCCGCCGTAGCGGCCCACGGGGGTGCGGGCCCCGCCGACGAGGAGGGCCTGAGGGGTGGAGGGCATGGTGGGACTCCTGTCGCGACGGGGAGTGGCCGGCGTCCGGGCATCGTCGCCCGACTTTACTGACCGATCGTTCATCAAACCATCCCACGCGTGCGCCCGCGGGGTCAACAGTGCGGCCCGCGACAATGTTCTGTGGTCTGCTTCACAAATCACGTTCCGCGGGCTACCGTGGAACTAATACAACATTTGACTATCCCGGGCGGAACTCGCCCGGCCCCCGACCCCGGGTCCGGAGCGGGCCCACGAAGGAGACGGTCATGAGCACCACGAAGTCGTTCGCGTCCTCGGCGGATCTCGGCGAGAAGAAGAAGACCCTCGAGATCCTGGCCGAGGGCGTCTACGCCCTCACGGCCGAGGGCGACCCCAACATCGGAGCCATCGAGGGGGAGGACTTCCTGGTCTGCTTCGAGGCGCTGGCCACCCCCGTGGTGGCCGCCGAATGGCTCGAGGAGCTGCGGAAGCACACCGACAAGCCGATCCGCTACCTCGTGCTCTCCCACTACCACGCGGTGCGCGTGCTCGGCGCCTCGGCCTTCGACGCCGAGACGATCGTGGCCCACGAGAACACCTACGACCTCATCGTGGAGCGCGGCAAGGAGGACTGG
The DNA here is from genome assembly GCF_044462205.1 of Kocuria rhizosphaericola. Lineage (NCBI taxonomy): Bacteria > Bacillati > Actinomycetota > Actinomycetes > Micrococcales > Micrococcaceae > Kocuria > Kocuria rhizosphaericola. The sequence continues at coordinate 37,009 of NZ_JBISWK010000036.1, forward strand.
GCCTCCGAGTTCGGCCGCATGCCGCGCCTGGCCAAGGGCGCGGACACCGTCCCGGGCCTGACCTGGCCCACGGTGACCTTCCGGGACAAGCTGACCATCGACCTCGGCGGGGACCGCGGGGACCTGGTGCTCCAGCACTTCGGCCGCGGGCACACCGAGGGCGACATCGTGGCGTGGCTGCCGCAGCAGAAGATCCTCTTCGCCGGCGACCTCGTCGAGGCCGAGGCCGCCCTCTACACCGGGGACGCCTTCCACCGCGACTGGGCGAGCCACACCCTGGACGCCGTCAAGGCGCTCGGCGCCGAGCAGCTCGTGGGCGGCCGCGGCGCGGTCTCCCGGGGCCGGGAGGCGGTCGACGCCGCCGTCGAGCAGACCCGGCGGTTCCTGGAGGTCATGATCGAGGAGGTGGGCGCCGTGCAGCGCGACGGAGGCAGCCTCAAGGATGCCTTCCACGCCGTGCACACCGCCCTCTACGACGACTTCGGCCACTGGCCGATCTTCGAGCACTGCCTGCCCTTCGACGTCTCCCGGCTGTGGGACGAGCTCTCGGGCATCGAGCGGCCCGTCATCTGGACGGCCGAGCGCGACCGCGAGGTCTGGGACCAGCTGCAGAACGGCTGATCCGCAGGACACGAGGACGAGGAGGGCAACAGTGAGACGATTCGACTCCGGCAAGGTGCTGGTGCTGGGCAACGGGCCCGTGGGCCAGACCGCCGCGCTGCTGCTGGCGCGGTGGGGCATCCCCGTCACGATCCTGGACGCGCGGGCCGAGCGGGACCCCATCGGGCCCAAGGCCATCTGCCAGCAGCGCGACGTCCTGGAGATCTGGGAGGCCGTCGGCGTCGGCCGGCAGGTGGCCGAGGAGGGCGTCACGTGGGACACCGCGCGCACCTTCTACCAGGACAAGGAGCTGTTCGCCCAGCCCTTCCGCGACAAGGGCCAGTCCCCGTTCCCGCCGTTCGTCAACATCTCCCAGACCCGCACCGAGGAGCTGCTCGCGCAGAAGATCGCCGCCGAGCCGCTGATCGAGGAGGTCTGGGGCCACGAGATCCAGGAGATCTCCCAGGACGAGAGGTCCGTGACCGTGCGCTGCTCCTGCCTCGACGGGGAGCAGGCCGAGATCGTGGCCGACTACGCCGTCGCCGCGCTCGGCTCCAGGGCCCGGACGCTGCGCGACCAGCTCGGCGTCACCTTCGACGGCCGCTCGTTCGAGGACAAGTTCCTGATCTGCGACATCAGGGCCGACATCCCCGGCTGGGCCACCGAGCGCCGCTTCTACTTCGACCCGGAGTGGAACCCCGGCCGGCAGGTGCTCATCCACCCGTGCCCGGACTCGACCTTCCGGATCGACTGGCAGGTGCCCGGCGACTACGACCTCGAGGCCGAGGAGGCCTCCGGGGCCCTCGATGCGAGGATCCGCCGGATCATCGGGGAGAAGGACTACGAGATCGTCTGGAAGTCCGTCTACCGCTTCCACGCCCGGCTGGCCTCCCGGATGCGGGTGGGCCGGGTGCTCCTGGCCGGGGACTGCGCCCACATCGTCTCCCCGTTCGGCGCCCGGGGGCTCAACTCGGGCGTGGGCGACGCCGAGAACGCCGCGTGGAAGCTGACCTCGGTGCTGCGCGGCAACGCCGACGAAGCCCTGCTGGAGTCCTACGACGTCGAGCGCCGCGCCGCCGCGATCGAGAACCTCGAGGTCACCGAGGCCACCATGGACTTCCTGGTCCCGCAGAACGAGCAGCAGTGGGCCGACCGGCTCGCCAAGCTCGAGCGCGCCGTCGACGACCCGGCCGCGTCCACCTACGTGGACTCCGGGCGCCTGGCCGAGCCCTTCTGGTACGTCGACTCCCCGCTGACCACCCCGCACCCGTCCCGCACCTTCGCCGGGCGCCCGCCCAAGGGCGAGGTGCCCGACCCCGTGCCCGGGGTGCTGCTGCCGGACGTCCCGGTCACCGTGCCGGGCGTCGCCGCCGACCGCGTCCGCGAGCTCGCCCGCCACGGGATCCTGCTGCTCACCGGTCCGGAGGTCGACCAGGAGCTCGTGCGCGAGACCGCGCTCGCCGCCATCAAGTCCCCCCTGCGCCTCCATGCCGTCGCGGACATCGACACCACCGGCAAGCTCGCCGAGGCGCTGCGGCCGGAGCCCACCGACGTGTGGGTCGTCCGCCCGGACTCGCACATCGCCGCCGTGGTGGACGGCACCGACCCCCGGGCGCTGGGAACGGCCCTGCAGGACGCCATCGCCGCCCCCGGCTCGGAGGCCGCCCGGGTCCTCGCCGAGCGCGAGGTCCCGCCGGGGCCGCCGCTGCCCCCGCGGGAGCGGGGCGCCGCGACGGACACCGCGCCCCTGGGGGTCGTCTCCGCCGGCTGACCGCGGGCCCGTGAGATCCTGGCGTCCTCATCGCAGACACGAGCCGGCGCGTCCCGCCGGGGTCACCGGAGGTGCAGGATGTCGTTCCAGGAGTCCATGGAGCTCGTCGGGGAGGCGGTCGACGTCGCCGGCGTCGTCGCCATCGTCATCGGGACGGTGGTGGCGAGCCTGCTGGCCGGACGGGAGCTGCTGGGCCGTTCGGACAAGGGGCGCGAGACGTACGAGAGCTACCGGCAGCGGCTCGGCCGCTCCATCCTGCTGGGCCTGGAGCTGCTCGTGGCCGCGGACATCATCAAGACCGTCGCCATCACCCCCACGTTCGAGTCGGTCGGGGTGCTGGCGCTCATCGTGCTCGTGCGCACCTTCCTCAGCTGGACCCTCGAGCTCGAGATCACGGGCCGGTGGCCGTGGCAGAAGGAGCACGAGGAACCCGCCCCCCTGCCGCAGCAGGCCGGGTAGGGCCCGGCCGGGCGGTCAGACCTCGGGCGGGTACTCCTCCGGGCGCAGATCGCGGCTGCACGGAACGCGGTGGCCGGGCACCAGCTGGTTGGCGGCCCGCGCCAGGCCGTCCCGGTGCCGGGGCGGCAGGTACAGGGCGTGGTGCAGGAAGGCGTCGAGCTCCAGCTCTCCGACCTCTCCGCCCAGGTGGACGTACCGCAGCCACAGGTCGCGGGCACCCAGACCGGTGCTCGTCAGCGCGGTGCGGATCATCCTGGCCTGCGTCCTGGCGACCGTCCGATCGTCCATCTGACCCCTTCTGCCCGCTGCCACCAGGATAGTCGGGCGGAAGGAAAGTCGGGCGGAGCGCGCCGGGGTCAGAGCCGGCGGCCGGCGGTGAGGGAGGCGCTCATGAACTCGGCGACGACCTTCTGGGAGATGGCCACGTCGAGGACGAAGACGCCCTCCTGACGGGTGTCCAGCCAGTCCCGCAGGACCTGGAGGTCGGCCAGGGTGTGGGCCTTGGTCCCGGCCGCGCCCATCGCCCGCCCCAGGGCGGCGAAGTCGACCTCGTCGATGAGCATCGCGGTGGGGTCCAGGCCCTTGGCGGCGTACTGGTGCAGCTCGGCGCCGTAGGCGGAGTCGTTGAGCACCACGATCACCCCGCGGCGGGTCGCGCGCAGGAAGGTCTCGAGGTCGGCCAGGCCCATGAGCCCGCCGCCGTCGCCGGTGACGAACACGGTGGTGCGCTCGGGGCGGGCCACCGAGACCCCGGAGGCGGAGCCGAAGCCCAGGCCGATGGACTGGAAGGCGGTGCCCACCAGGACCATGGCCTGGGGATCGGGGACCGTGAGGTACATCGGGGCCCAGCCGATGAAGTGGCCGCCGTCCATGACCACCGACCTCTCGGCGGGGAGGATCGAGTCGAGCTCGGCGACGACGGCCCGGGGGTTGAGCCGGCCGTCGGGGCCGAACTCGGCCGGGTCCTCCACCGGGGTGGCCGCGTGGAAGGCGTCGGTGGCGACCTCGGGGGCGGCGGCCCGCCAGGTGCCGGCCGGGTCAGCGGCGGGGATCCGGCCGGTGAGGGCCTGGAGGGCCGGGCCCAGGTCGGCGCGCACGTAGTCGGTGACGGCCGGGTGGGCCATCGTCTCGGCGGGTTCGTTGTCGATGCGGATCACCCGGGTGCCCTCGGCGAAGAGGGTGCCGTAGCGGGACTGGAAGGCGTTGAGCGAGGCCCCGGCCACGAGCACGACGTCGGCCTGGCGGGCCAGGTGCAGGCGGTGGGTGCGGGTGAAGCCCCCGGCGATGCCCAGGTTCCAGGGGGAGTCGACGATCCCGGCGGCCATCGCGGAGGTCATGAACAGCGCCCCGAGCCGGTCACCGAGCTCGGTGAGCGGGGTGGTGGCCTCGGCCAGGACCACCCCGCGCCCGGCCAGGACCAGCGGCCGGGACGCGCCGCGCAGCAGCGCGGCGATGCGGTCGAGCTCCTCCGGGGACGCGGTGGAGGCGTCCTTGGCCGGCAGCGGCTCCAGGGCCGTCTGCTCGGTGAGGGGCGCCGTGGAGTGGTCGTAGGGGATGGCCAGCACCACAGGGGAGACCGTGCGGGCGGCGAGGTCGAAGGCCCGGTGGGTGAGGGCCGTGGCGTTGTCGGGGCCGGCGACCAGGGTGGTGACCCCCAGGGCGGCCGCGGCGGCGGTCTGGTCGACGTCGAAGGCCCGCCGCCCGGTGGTGGGGGCGTCTCCCACGACCAGGACCAGCGGGATCCGGGCCATCCGGGCCTCGGCCAGGGCGGTGCACGTGTTGGTGAACCCGGCCCCGTAGGTGGTCGTGGCCGCCCCGACGCGCCCGGTGGCCCGGTGGTAGGCATCGGCCATCGCCACGGTGGCGGCCTCGTGCCGGGCGGAGGTGAAGCCGAAGCCGCGGGAGGTCCACGAGCTGATCAGGTGCGCGTTGCCGTTGCCCATCAGCCCGAACAGGTGGTCGGTGCGCTCGGCCAGCACATCGGCCACCGCCGTCGAGACCGTGGGGAGGAGATGGTCGGTGGTCATGGAGGAGTCCTTTCGGCGGGGCTCCGGTGGGAGCCCCCGGAGGGGAGCGGGGTGTGCTCGGGGCGGGTCCGCACGAGCGGAGCCGCCCGCCCGCACCCGTGGGTGCCGGCGGGCGGCTCGGTCGTGCGGGCCGAGGTCAGTCGCGCTGCTTCTCGGCGGCCTCCGCGGCCGCGAGGATCTCGGCGGCCTCGGGGTGCTCGGAGACGTAGCCCTCGTGCACCTCCTGGACGTGCAGGTCGATCTCCTGGATGTCCTTGGGGACCATGGACACGGCGATGAAGGAGACGATCGCGATGCCGGCGATGTAGACGCCGATCGTCCAGGACATCCCGGTCTCGTTGAGCAGCAGCTGCGCGATCATCGGGGCGAACGCGCCGCCGATGATGGAGCCGAACGCGTAGCCGATCGAGACGCCCGAGTAGCGCACGCGGGCCGGGAACATCTCGGCGTAGAGCGCCGACTGCGGGCCGTAGGACGGGCCGAGGCCCACGGTGAGGATCACGATGGCCAGGGCGAACAGCGGCAGGGACGCGGTGTCGAGCAGGAACCACATCGGCACGGCCCACAGGATGATGATGGCGTAGCCGATCTGGAAGGTGCGCACGCGCCCGATCTTGTCCGAGATCCAGCCGCCGAACATCGTGAAGACGAGCCACCCGAGGCCGCCGATCAGGGAGGCGATGAGGGTCTGCGACCGGGGCATGCCCAGCACGTTGGAGCCGTAGGAGGCGAAGAACGCGATCACGAGGTAGCCGGCGGCGTTGTTGGCGGCGAAGATCAGGGCCGCGAGGGTGACCGGCTTCTTGTGGTGCTTGACCAGCTGGCCCAGGGGCGCGGAGGACTCCTTCTTGCGCAGCTGCATCTCCTTGAAGACCGGGGACTCGTCGACCGTCTTGCGGATCAGGTAGCCGACCACGATCAGCACCACGGAGGACAGGAACGGGATGCGCCAGCCCCACGCCTGGAAGTCCTCGGGGGACATCATCGAGGTGAGGGCGAACATGAAGGACGTGGCCAGCAGCATGCCCAGCGGCACGCCGATCTGCGGGTAGGCGCCGAAGAGCCCGCGCTTGTTCCGCGGGGCGTGCTCGACGGACATCAGCGCCGCGCCGCCCCATTCACCGCCCGCCGAGAAGCCCTGCATGATGCGCAGGACCACCAGGAAGATCGGGGCCCAGATGCCGATCGTGGCGTAGGTGGGCAGCAGGCCGATCAGCATCGTCGCCGCGCCCATGCCCACGAGGGTCAGCACCAGGACGATCTTGCGGCCGTACTTGTCGCCGAGGTGGCCGGCGACCACCGCGCCGAGCGGGCGGAACAGGAAGCTGATGCCCAGGGAGGCCCACGCGACGACCTGGGCGAGGCCGGCGTTCTCCTGCCCGAGCGGCGCGAAGTACAGCGGGGCCAGGACGAAGGCCGCGGCCTGGGCGTAGATGAAGAAGTCGTACCACTCGATGGTGGTGCCCACGAGGGTGCCGGCGAGGACCTTGCGCTCCTCGCGGGACATCTCGTGCCGCCCGGCCGGGGCGGATGAAGTGTGGACCATGGGAGTCTCCTGTGTGGGCGGGGA
>NZ_JBISWK010000037.1:0-6000 GCF_044462205.1 Kocuria rhizosphaericola
AGTGCGCGCCTTCCTTGGCGACCACGGCCTTGACGGTGCGCAGGAGGATCACGAAGTCCTGGACCGGTGACCAGTTCTCCACGTAGTAGAGGTCCAGGCGCACGGCCTGCTCCCAGTCCAGGTCGTCCCGGCCCGAGACCTGCCACAGGCCGGTGATGCCGGGTTTCACGCGCAGCCGGCGGTGGACGTGCTCCTCGTACTGGGCCACCTCGGAGGGCAGGGGCGGGCGCGGGCCCACCAGGGACATCTCGCCCTTGAGGACGTTGAGGAACTGCGGGAGCTCGTCGAGGCTGTACTTGCGCATCCACCGGCCGGGTGTGGTGACCCGGGGGTCGTTGGCCATGAAGAACAGGACGCCGCCCTTGGCGTCGTTGGCGGCCATCAGCTCGGCCTTGCGCTCCTCGGCGTCGGTGTACATGGAGCGGAACTTCAGCATCCTGAAGCGGGAGCCGTCGAGCCCGGTCCGCTCCTGGGCGAAGAGCACGGGCCCGCCGTCGTGGGCCTTGACGATCGCCGCGAGCACGAGCATGACGGGGGAGAGGATCACCAGCGCGGTGATCGCGCCGGTGAGGTCGACGAGGCGCTTGAGCAGCAGCCGCGACCGGCTCAGCCGCGGGGTGGAAACGTGGATCAGCGGCAGCCCGGCCAGCTGCTGGGTGTGGATGCGCGGCCCGGCGATGTCGGTGAGCCCGGTGTCGAGGACCAGCCGGATGCGCTCATCGGCCAGGTACCAGCTCAGGTGGCGGACCTCCTCCGAGCTCAGCGGCGCGCTCGCGGCCATCACCAGGGTCTCGATCCGATGGGCGCGGCACGCGGCCACGATCCCCTCCACACTGGGCGCCTCCCCGGCCGGCAACATGTTCGGTGGCAGCGGTACGGACGCCAGGTGCCCTGGAAGCGGGCGGACCGTGGCAGGTGCGTAGACCGCCACCGGGTCGAAACCTGAGGAGAGGTGTTCATGCAGTTTCTTGACCATCTCGACCGTGGCCGACACGCGTCCCACGACGAGGGTCCGCGACATCGCGGCGCCGGACAACCGCCGGCGGGTCAGTCGTTTGCGCAGGTAGCCCCGACCGAGCAGGAGTAGCAGGATCCCGCAGGGCAGGGCGATCACCACGTACCCCCGGGCCGTCGGGATGTCCAAGGCGTAGGACAAGATCGCCAGGGCGCCGAACAGCGCCAGGGTGGCGCTGACAAGTTCCTTCGACTCGTCGATGCCCTGGCTGACGAGGCGCACGTCGCGGGTGCCCCGCAATTCCAGCCAAACCCACCACGTGACACCGAGTGCGGCGCCCACAAGCCAGTACGGCACACTCAGCTCACGCAGCTCCAACCCCTGACCATGGAAGCCGAAGCGAATGAGCTGCGCGGCCGCCACGGTCAACACCATCATCAGCGCGTCCGTCCGACGCAGCGCGCGCAGGTAGTCCTCCTGCCACGCGGCGGACCGTGTGATCTCCGTCTGTCTCAGCACTGAATGCTGTCCTTCCCCCTGGTGCATTCGGTGGGTCGATGCTCACCGGTTTCCCCGGCACCACCGAAGAGCCTCCGCCGCAGCGGACTCTTGATGTGGCAGATGCCGACTCCTGCGGCGCACCGACCTGGTCAACCAGTCGACCCCCATCGACTGGCACCTCCGCCCACCGGATCAAATCGATCCCGTCGGTGGAGTTTGCGACAGTGCCGACTCTAGGGCGAATACCCTCCTAGGACTTAACTTTTGTCCAATGAAGGCCGAATGTGAATTTACTGATGCGATGACATGGGGCGATGCAGTCCCGGTGACCCGTGCTAATCTTGTGCGGTTGCCAAGGCGAGGGGACCCCTGCGGGTCCCGTGATCGACGACGGCTGGTTGAACGTTCCCGCCCCCACTGGCGCGGCGCCTCTCAGGGCGTCCCGCGAAGCGTCCAGAACGCGGGGGAGGGTCTGCGGCCGGTATCGCCTGGCCATTCCGACGACAGACCCGCTATCGAGGAGTTCCCATGGTTGACACCATCCGCATCCCCGCCACCACGCGCAGCGACTTCGGCAAGGGCTACGCCCGCCGCATCCGCAACAACGACCAGATCCCCGCGGTGGTCTACGGCCACGGCGCCGAGCCCAAGCACGTGATCATCCCCGGCCACGAGACCATGCTGGCTGTTCGCCACTCCAACGCCGTGCTCGAGCTCCAGCTCGACGGCGGCACCGAGCTGGTCATGGTCAAGGACATCCAGCGCCACGCCACCCGCCCCGAGATCCTGCACATCGACCTGCTGGCCGTGCGCCGCGGCGAGAAGGTCGAGGTCGAGATCCCCGTGCACGTCATCGGCGAGGTCGAGCCCAACGCCGTGCACAACGTCGAGGAGAACACCCTCACGGTCGAGGCCGACGCCCTGAACGTGCCCGAGGACGTCGTCATCAACCTCGACGGCCACGGCGTGGGCGACCACGTCTACGCCGCCGACGTGCGCCTGCCCGAGGGCGTGACCATGGTCTCCGACCCGGAGCTGCTGGTCATCAACGTCTCCGAGCCCCAGGCCCAGGACCTCGGCGATTCCGAGGGTGAGACCGAGGCCCCCGAGGGCGACGTCGTCCCCGAGACCGAGGCCTGAGCCTCACCGCTCTTCTGATTCTCCGTGGTGCGGGGCGGCTTGCGAGCCGTCCCGCACTTCGCATGACCGCACTCTTCACCTTTTCGATGGAGGCACCGATGTCCGACGCATGGCTGGTCGTGGGGCTGGGCAACCCCGGCCCCGAGTACGCCCGGACCCGGCACAACGTGGGACAGATGGTCGTGGACGAGCTCGCCTCCCGGCTCGGCGGGAGCTTCAAGGTGCACAAGGCCCGCGCCCAGGTCCTCGAGTCCCGGCTGCGTCCGGGCGGGCCGCGCGTGGTGCTGGCCAAGCCCATGACCTACATGAACACCTCCGGCGGCCCCGTGGCCGGCCTCGCCAAGTTCTACGGCATTCCCGCCGAGCGGGTGATCGCCGTGCACGACGAGATCGACATCCCCTTCGCCGCCCTGAAGCTCAAGATCGGCGGTGGAGAGGGCGGGCACAACGGCCTGCGGGACATGTCCAAGGCCCTGTCGACCAAGGACTACCACCGGGTGCGCGTGGGCGTGGGCCGGCCGCCGGGCCGGATGGACGCCGCCTCCTACGTGCTCAAGCCGTTCTCCTCCACGGAGGGCAAGGAGCTGCCCTTCCTGCTCGACGACGCCGCCGACGCGGTTGAGCAGCTCGTCGAGAACGGCCTGCTCGAGGCGCAGCAGCGGTTCCATACGCGCTGAAGTACGTTCGCCTGTCAGAAGCCGTAGGTCGAAGGGTCCTTCCGCGTGCCAGCAGGATCCGTCAGCGGCACGCCGTCGGAGTTCGTGCGGTGACGAACGAAGGCGTACACGAGTCCGAGCACCAGACCGACCAGCACACCGATCCCCGTGTGCAACAGGGTGTTGGGCACCGTGGGACTGGTAGGTACCTCCGCTCGGCTGAGCTGCTGGATGGAGATGCGGCCGACTGAGTCCGCAGCCTCATCCCCTGAGTTCTCCAGTGTCTCCACGGTGCGCGTAAGGCCGGTCAGCCATGCGTCGGCCAGCTTCGCCGCATCTTCTGGAGAGTCGTCCCAGGCGGTGATGCGGATCTCCGGTGAGTTCGACGGCACTTCGACCGTGATGCTGTCGAGGATTCTCTCGGGGGGCGTGTCCAAGTCGAGGTCGTCAATCACGGTCTCGGCCACGGGCCTGGACGTGGCCAGTGACTCGTAAGCAGCAGCTTTGGAACGCACCAGCTGGTCACCGGCGAGACGGCTGCTCAGATCTTGCTGGCCGATGGCGATGACCAGTCCCCGCACCGTGGTCGAATAGAACTTCGGCTGCATCAAGGACCACCCCAGGGCCAGCAGAGTGCACACCAGGACGATCAGTGTGATGCCGCGCCAGTAGGTCCTGGCGAGTCTGGTGAGATCACGCATATCAGGGGCGCGAGTCTGGTCTGCTGGGATGGCCTGCGGCATGTTCTTCCTTGAGGTCGGCTCGGGGATCGGGGGCTGTGCTGGGTTCACTGGCGGAGGCCGTCCTGGTGTTCGCGGTACCACTCGACGGTGGAGCGGAGACCCTCGTGCAGGGGGATGCGGGCGGTCCAGCCGGCGGCGGTGAGCTTGGAGACGTCCATGAGCTTGCGGGGGGTGCCGTCGGGCTTGGTGGTGTCCCACTCGATGCGGCCCTCGTAGCCGACGGCCTCGGCCACGAGCCCGGCGAGCTCCTTAATGGTGAGGTCGGTGCCGGTGCCCACGTTGACGTGCTCGGGCCCGTCGTAGTGCTCGAGCAGGTGCAGGCAGGCCTCGGCCATGTCGTCCACGTGCAGGAACTCCCGCAGCGGGGAGCCGGTGCCCCAGTTGGTCACCGACTCGGCCCCGGTCAGGCGGGCTTCCTCGTAGCGGCGGATCATGGCCGGCAGCACGTGGGAGCCGGTGGGGGAGAAGTTGTCCCCGGGCCCGTAGAGGTTGGTGGGCATGGCCGAGATCCAGGGCAGCCCGTACTGGCGGCGCACGGCCTGGATCTGCAGGATGCCGGCGATCTTGGCGATCGCGTAGGCGTCGTTGGTGGGTTCCAGGTGCCCGGTGAGGAGGTACTCCTCCTTCAGCGGCTGCGGGGCCAGCTTCGGGTAGATGCAGGAGGAGCCGAGGAACAGCACCCGCTCCACCCCGTGCTCGAGGGCGGCGTCGAGGACGTTGACCTGGATCCGGAGGTTCTCGGACAGGAAGTCGACCGGGTAGGTGTTGTTGGCGAGGATCCCGCCGACCTTCGCCGCGGCCAGCACCACGTAGCGGGGCTTGACCTCGGCGAAGAAGGCGAAGACTGCGTCGCGGTCCTTGAGGTCCAGCTCGGAGGAGGTGCGGCCGATCAGGTCGGTGAACCCCTCGTCCTTTAGCTTGCGCCAGATCGCGGAGCCGACCAGGCCGCGGTGGCCGGCCACGTAGAACGGGGCGGTGCGATCCAGGGGGCCGGGGGTGAACGACGTCGTCGCGTCAGCGGGCTTCTCGGTGGTGTCTGCTGTCATCGTGGCGTCCTGTCTCACTTGGCCCAGGAGGCGAGGTCGACGGTGTCGATCCAGGCGTCGTTCTGGAGCAGGGCGATGTCGGCGTCGACCATGAGGCGGGCCAGCTCGGGGGCCTTGACGGTGGCTTCCCAGCCGAGCTTGTCCTTGGCCTTGGCCGGGTCGCCGATGAGGGCGTCGACCTCGGTGGGGCGCAGGTAGCGCTCGTCGAACTCGACGTGCTCGCGCCAGTCCAGACCGGCGTGGTCGAAGGAGATCTCCAGGAACTCCCGCACCGTGCACGGGTGCCCGGTGGCGAGCACGAAGTCCTCGGGCTCGTCGGCCTGGAGCATCCGCCACATGCCCTCGACGTACTCGGCGGCGTAGCCCCAGTCACGGATGGCCTGCAGGTTGCCCATGTAGAGCTTCTCCTGGGTGCCGGCCTTGATCGCGGCCACGGCCCGGGTGATCTTGCGGGTCACGAAGGTCTCGCCGCGGCGGGGGGACTCGTGGTTGAAGAGGATCCCGTTGACGGCGTACATGTCGTAGGCCTCGCGGTAGTTCTTGGTGATCCAGTAGGAGTAGATCTTCGCCGCCCCGTAGGGGGAGCGGGGGTAGAACGGGGTGTCCTCGTGCTGCGGCGGCGGGGTCGCCCCGTACAGCTCGGAGGTGGAGGCCTGGTAGTAGCGGGCGTCCACATTGGCCAGGCGCATCGCCTCGAGCAGCCGGACGGTGCCCAGCCCGGTGGTGTCCCCGGTGTGCTCGGGCTCCTCGAAAGAGACCTTCACGTGGGACTGGGCCGCGAGGTTGTAGACCTCATCGGGGCGGATCTGCGCCATCAGCGTCACCAGCCGGGACCCGTCGGACAGATCCCCGTAGTGCAGGAACAGCTTCGCATCGGCCTCGTGCGGGTCCGAGTAGAGGTGGTCGATCCGGTGGGTGTTGAACGTGGAGGCCCGGCGGATCAGGCCGTGGACCTCGTA